>NZ_JBWKYF010000078.1:0-28659 GCF_059423605.1 Variovorax sp. GW460-12-1-14-LB1 | reverse complement strand
TGCTGCGCACGGGCGCCTTGCAGCCAGCCCCTTTGCCAGCCAACGCGACGCCAGAAATAGGGTGAACAGGCCCTAGTCGGCCTTCTGCGTGGCGCGGCGCAAGGCCGCGCGCGCCAAGAGCCGCGTCGAATCGAGCGTCGGCAGCGGCGAGTTCGCGTCGCTCATGATCAGCGGAATCTCGGTGCAGCCGAGCACGACCGCGTCGCAGCCCTCCTCGTCCTTCAGGCGCTGCATCACGCGCTGAAAGGTCGCCACGGCCTCGGGTTTGAAAATGCCGCAGACCAGCTCGTCCATGATGATCCGGCCGATCTCGGCGCGCTCGTCGATGGTGGGGCGCACGTACTCCAGTCCGCGCGCCGAGAGCTTCTCGGGATACACCTCGCTGTCGGTCAGCCAGCGCGTGCCCGTGATGCCGATGCGGCGAAAGCCCCGGCGCACGGCCTCGTCGGCCACCACCTCGGCGATGTGCAGCCAGGGCCGCGGCGAACGCGGCGCCACGTGGTCGAAGGCCTGGTGGATCGTGTTGTCGGGGCAGATCAGGAAATCCGCGCCCGCCGCGGCGAGCTTGTGCGCGGAGCCGAGCATCAGCGCGCCCACGCCCACCAGGTCGCCCGCGTCCAGGCAGCGCGTGTACTCCGCGAGCGAGGGCGTGTGCATCGACACCTCGGGGTGCGCGTGCGGGCCGAGCAGCGCGGCGCCCTCGATGCAGATGGTCTTGTAGCAAAGGGCCGCGCCTTCGGCGGAGCAGCCGACGATTCCGATGTGCAGGGTCATGGGGCGCATCCTACAAAAGCCGGCGCGGTTTATCCGGCCTGCGGATATGCAAGCGCGCAAATCTTCGTTCGCGGCGCGCAGCGTGCGACCTAGAGTGCCCGACTCCCCTTGCCGTCTCCCGGAGTTGTCGCCATGCCTTCCCTTTCGCGCGCGCCCTCGTGGCTGCGCCGCCTCGCCCCGCTGTCCGGCGGGCTCGCACTGAGCCTGCTGCTGCTGGCGCCCGCCCACGCGGACGACCTGCGCGTCGGCTTCATGCCGGGCCCCTACCGCGACGCCTTCACCCACGGCATCGAGCCCCAGTTGAAGAAGCTGGGCTACAGCATCAAGTACGTCGAGTTCAGCCAGGGCGTGCAGCCCAACGACGCCGTGGAGCGCGGGCAGATCGACGCCAACATCTTCCAGCACTCGCTGTACCTGAACGCCACCAACAAGCAGCAGGGCTTCGACCTCGTGCCCGTGGTGCACGTGCCGACGCCGCCCATGGGCCTCTATTCGCGCCGCCACAAGACGCTCGACGCCGTGCCCGACGGCGCCACCGTCACGCTACCGGCCGACCCGGTGAATGCGGCGCGCGCACTCAACATCCTCGCGGCCATCGGCTGGGTGACGCTCAAGCCGGGCGTGAGCCCGCTGAGCGTGTCGGAGCGCGACATCGCGAGCAACCCCAAGCGCCTGAAGATCGTGCCGCTGGACGCCGCGCAGGCGCCGCGCTCGCTGGCCGACGCCGACCTCGCGGCCGTGCAGGGCAACTTCGCCGTGGCCTCCGGGCTCAAGCTCACCGAGGCGCTGAAGCTCGAAGACATGACGCTGCCCTACGTCAACGTGGTGGCGGTGAGGCGCAGCAACGAACACGCGAAATTCGCGAAGGACATCGCCACCGCCTACCAGTCGCCCGAGTTCCAGAAGTTCTTCAAGGCCAACCCCGTGTGGGCGGGCTACCGGCTGCCGGACTACTTCAACCAATGAGCAACAAGAAAACCACCACGCCGCGCAGGCAGCTGCACCTCAACGTCAACATCCTCCATTCGGGCTTCGTGCCCTCGGCCTGGCGCCTGCCCGAGAGCGACCCGTGGGCGTTCGCCGACATCCAGCACTACATCCGCACCGCGCAGATCGCCGAGGCCGCCAAGCTCGATGCTGTGTTCCTGGCCGACAACGCGGCCATCGTCGACCAGATCCACTTCCGCCCGATCACCGCACTGGAGCCCACCATCCTGCTGGCCTGCGTGGCCGCCGCGACCACGCACATCGGCCTCATCGCCACCGCCTCCACCAGCTACAACGAGCCCTACAACCTCGCACGCCGCTTCGCCACGCTCGACCACGTGAGCGCCGGCCGCGCCGGCTGGAACATGGTGACCACGGCCGACCTGCCCTCGGCGCGCAACTTCGGCCTGGACACCACGCCCGACCACGCGAAACGCTACGCCCGCGCCTCGGAGTTCGCCGACATCGTCAAGGCGCTGTGGGACAGCTGGGAAGACGACGCCTTCGTCGGCGACAAGGCCGCCGGCCGCTTCATCGACCCGGCCAAGGTGCACGCCCTCGCGCACCGCGGCGAGCACTTTGCAGTGCAGGGCCCGCTCAACCTTCCGCGCCCGCCGCAAGGCCACCCGGTGCTGGTGCAGGCCGGCGCCTCGGCCGACGGGCGCGAGCTCGCTTCGCGCCATGCCGAAGCCGTGTTCTCCGCCTCGCAATCCTTCGAAGAATCGCAGGCCTACGCACGCGCCCTCAAGACCCGCGCCGCCGAGCTGGGCCGCGGCCCCGACGCGGTGAAGGTGCTGGCCGGCCTCACCACCATCGTCGGCGCCACCGAAGCGCAGGCGCTTCGCCGCCGCGACGCGCTGGTCGACCTGATCCCGTGGGACTACAGCCTCACGCGCCTGGCCGGCACGCTGGGCATCACGCCCGACCGCCTGAAGCTCGACGAGCGCCTGCCCGACGACCTGCCGCTGCCCGGCAATGGCAACGGCAACCACACCTTCTTCAACGCCGTGGTCGCGGCCGGTCGCACGCACGGCTACACGGTGCGCCAGCTGATCCGCGAACTTGCGGGCGGCGGCGGGCACCGCGTGATCGTCGGCACGCCCGAGCAGATCGCCGACGACATCGAACGCTGGTTCAAGGGCGGCGCGGCCGACGGTTTCAACCTGATGCCCGACGCACTGCCGCACGGGCTGCAGGACTTCGTGGAAGGCGTGGTCCCGATCCTGCAGAAGCGAGGCATCTTTCGCACGGAATACGAGGGGCGCACGTTGCGCGACCACCTCGGATTGGCCCGGCCAGCAGGGCGAGCGGCACAACGGCTTGCAGCCTGAAGGTTCCGTTCCCCCCACAGCGTGCCCTGTGCCCAGGACACTGGGTGCTTCCCGCAGCGAAATCAAGGAGGAGGGCGAAGCCCGGGGGACATTCGCGGAGGGAAGTACCCGGTGGCCTGGGCACGCGCCCTGAACAGCCGGCTCAGGCCTCCCACCACCCCTCGTCGAAGCGCCCCTGCAAGAAGGCCACGAACCCCGACACCTTCCCAGGCACCAACTTCGGTGAGGGAAACACCGCGTGAATCTCCTGCTCAGGCAGCGCATGGTCCCCAAGGACCGCGTTCACCTTCCCCGCAGCCAGCGACTCGCTCGCCACATAGCGCGGCATCAACGCAATGCCCAGCCCGTCACGCGCCGCAGCCAGCACCGCCGACAGGTTGTTCGACCGGAAGCGCCCCGAGACCGGCACCGTCACCGGATCGCCCTTGGGCGTGTGCATGCGCCAGAACTCGTCGCCCACCACGCTGCTGTAGATCAGCGCCACGTGCGCGCTCAGGTCCTGCGCGCGCTTGGGCGTGCCGTGCTTCTTCAGGTAGGCCGGCGACGCCACCATGACCCACGGATTCGCGCCGAGGTAGCGCGCGCCCAGTGACGAATCGGCCAGCTTGCCCATGCGGATCGCCACGTCGATGCCCTGCGCAATGAGGTCCACGTAGCGGTCCTCGAAGCTCAGGTCGAGCTGCACCTGCGGATGCCGGCGCATGTACTCCAGCGCCAGCGGCACCACCACGCGCCGCCCGAAGGCCACCGACGTGCCGACGCGCAAGAGGCCCTGCGCCTGGTTCTGGCGCAGCTGCACGATGCTGTCGGCCTCCTCGGCGTCGCGCACGATGGTCTTGCACTTCTCGTAGTACAGCGCGCCCGGCTCCGTGAGGCTCACGCCGCGCGTGTTGCGGTTGAGCAGCCGCACCTTCAGGCGCGCCTCCGTGGCCGCGACCTGCTTGGTCACGGTGGGTTGCGTGGTGTTGAACTCGCGCGCCGCTTTCGAGAAGCTGCCGGTCTCGACGACCCGCACGAACATTTCCATAGCCAGTAGACGATCCATGGCCGGATGGTAGCCAGTTATTCCATGGCGGAATAGGTTTTATGGCCCCCAGCCGTCTTCTTGGAATGCGCCCCGCTTCCTACAGTGAGGCCACCTCAAGGAGACTTTCAAATGGCAAAGATGACAGCGGTCCAGGCCGCAGTTCTGGTGATGGAAAAAGAAGGCGTCACGCAGGCCTTCGGCGTGCCGGGCGCAGCAATCAACCCGCTGTACTCGGCCCTGCGCCAGCGCGGCAGCATCTCGCACATCCTCGCGCGCCACGTCGAGGGCGCCTCGCACATGGCCGAGGGCTACACCCGCGCAGTGGCCGGCAACATCGGCGTGTGCATCGGCACCTCGGGCCCGGCGGGCACCGACATGATCACGGGCCTGTACTCGGCCTGGGCCGACTCCATTCCCATTCTCTGCATCACCGGCCAGGCACCGCGCGCACGCCTGTACAAGGAAGACTTCCAGGCGGTCGACATCGAGTCGATCTCCAAGCCCGTCACCAAGTGGTCGGTCACCGTGCGTGAACCCGGCCAGGTGCCACAGGTGTTCCAGCAGGCCTTCCACCTCATGCGCTCGGGCCGGCCCGGCCCCGTGCTCATCGACCTGCCCTTCGACGTGCAGATGGCGCAGATCGAGTTCGACATCGACGCCTACGAGCCCCTGAAGCCCTACAAGCCGGCCGCCACGCGCGCCCAGATCGAGAAGGCCATCGGCATGATGCAGGCGGCCGAGCGCCCGCTGATCGTGGCCGGCGGCGGCATCATCAACGCCGACGCCTCCGAGCTGCTCGTGCGCTTTGCCGAAGCCACCGGCGTGCCGGTGATCCCCACGCTCATGGGCTGGGGCGCCATTCCCGACGACCACCCGCTCATGGCCGGCATGTGCGGCCTGCAGACCAGCCACCGCTACGGCAACGCCACCGTGCTGGCGTCGGACTTCGTGCTGGGCATCGGCAACCGCTGGGCCAACCGCCACACCGGCTCGGTCGACGTCTACACCAAGGGCCGCACCTTCGTGCACGTGGACATCGAGCCCACGCAGATCGGCCGCGTGTTCACGCCCGACTTCGGCATCGTCTCCGACGCCAAGGCCGCGCTCGAACTCTTCGTCGAAGTGGCCGAGGAAATGAAGGCCGCCGGCAAGCTCACCGACCGTGGCGCCTGGGCCGGCGAATGCCGAGAGCGCAAGAAGACCTTGCTGCGCAAGACCAACTTCGACACCGTGCCGATGAAGCCGCAGCGCGTGTACCAGTGCATGAACAACCACCTCGAACGCGACACCTGCTACGTGAGCACCATCGGCCTGTCGCAGATCGCGGCCGCGCAGTTCCTGCACGTGTACAACCCGCGCCACTGGATCAACTGCGGCCAGGCCGGCCCGCTGGGCTGGACCATTCCCGCCGCGCTGGGCGTGCGCGCCGCCGACCCGACACGCAAGATCGTCGCGCTCTCGGGCGACTACGACTTCCAGTTCATGATCGAAGAGCTGGCCGTGGGCGCGCAGTTCAAGCTGCCCTACCTGCACATCGTGGTCAACAACTCCTACCTCGGCCTGATCCGCCAGTCGCAGCGCGGCTTCGAGATGGACTACTGCGTGCAGCTGGCCTTCGACAACATCAACGCACCGGCCGATGCCGGCATCGAAGGCAGCTACGGCGTCGATCACCTCAAGGTGGTCGAGGGCCTGGGCTGCAAGGCGATCCGCGTGCACAAGCAGGAAGAGATGGCGCCCGCCATCGCCCGCGCCGAAGCGCTCATGGCCGAGTTCCAGGTGCCGGTCGTCATCGAGGTGATGCTCGAGCGCGTGACCAACATCGCGATGGGCACCGAGATCGACGCCATCAACGAATTCGAACCGCTGGCCGAAAGCACGGCCGACGCACCGACCGCCCTTGCGGTGGCGATGCTGGACTGACCGAGGAGACGAAAGACATGCCCAAGTTCGCAGCCAATCTCACGATGCTCTTCACCGAGCTGCCGTTCATGCAGCGCTTCGAGGCGGCCGCCAAGGCCGGCTTCGAGGCAGTGGAGTACCTCTTCCCCTACCCCTTCGACAAGAAGGAACTCACGGCCGCCCTGCGCACCAACGGCCTGCAGCAGGTGCTGCACAACCTGCCGGCCGGCGACTGGGACAAGGGCGAGCGCGGCATCGCCTGCCACCCGGAGCGCACCGGCGAGTTCCGCGAAGGCATCGCGCTGGCCATCGACTACGCCACGGCGCTGGGCTGCCCGCAGCTCAACTGCCTGGTCGGCAAGGTGCCGGCGGGCGTGAGCACCGACGCCGCGCACAAGACCGTGGTCGAGAACCTGCGCCTCGCAGCGCGCGAGCTCGAAGCCGCGGGCCTGCGCCTGCTGATCGAGCCGATCAACACCTTCGACATCCCCGGCTTCTTCCTCACGCGCACCGACCAGGCGCTGGCGCTGATCGACGAGGTGGGCTCGGACAACCTGCGTGTGCAGTACGACATCTACCACGCGCAGCGCATGGAAGGCGAGCTGGGCAACACGCTCACCAAGCAGTTGGCGCGCATCGGCCACATCCAGCTGGCCGACAACCCGGGCCGCGGCGAGCCGGGCACGGGCGAGATCAACTACCCGTGGCTGTTCCAGCACATCGACGCGCTGGGCTACGACGGCTGGATCGGCTGCGAATACAAGCCCCGCGCCACCACGGTGGAAGGCCTGGGCTGGCGCGAAGCCCTCACGAAGAAGCAATGAACGTTCACGAAGGAAACAGAGACATGACCACTGCAGCACAAAAAATCGGATTCATAGGCCTGGGCATCATGGGTGCGCCCATGGCGGGCCACCTGCTCGACGCAGGCCACGAACTCTTCGTGAACACGCACGGCAACACGCCGGAACCCTTCGTCTCGAAGGCCACCATCTGCGGCTCGGCCGCCGAAGTGGCGCGCAAGGCCGACATCGTCTTCATCATGGTGCCCGACACCCCGGACGTGGAAAAGGTGCTGTTCGGCGCGCCCGGCGCAGAAGGCGCGGCCGACGGCCTGAAGGGTTCGCAGGGCAAGATCGTGGTGGACTGCAGCTCCATCGACCCGATCGCCACCAAGGAATTTGCACGCCGCATCGTGGCGCTGGGCGCCGGCTACATCGACGCACCGGTCTCGGGCGGCGAAGTGGGCGCCAAGGCCGCGAGCCTGACGATCATGTGCGGCGGCGACGAAGGCACCTTCGGCCGCGTGAAGCCCCTGCTGGACAAGATGGGCAAGAACGTGACGCTGGTGGGCGGCGCGGGCGACGGCCAGGTCTGCAAGGTGGCCAACCAGATCATCGTGGCGCTGAACATCGCCGCCGTGAGCGAAGCCCTGGTGTTCGCCTCGAAGGCCGGCGCCGACCCCGCCAAGGTGCGCCAGGCGCTGATGGGCGGCTTTGCCAGCTCGCGCATCCTCGAAGTGCACGGCGAACGCATGATCAAGCGCACCTTCGCGCCGGGCTTCCGCATCGCGCTGCACCAGAAGGACCTGAACCTGGCGATGCAAAGCGCCCGTTCGCTGGGCGTGGCTCTGCCGCAGACCGCGAACGCAGCGCAGCTGATGAATGCTTGCGCGGCGATGGGCTACGGCCAGCTGGACCACTCGGCATTGGTGAAGGCGCTGGAGGCACTGGCCCAGCACACGGTCACGCCGGACTGAGCTTCATCAAGTGGCGGGGTCATTCGGGGAACGTGCCCAGGCCACCGGGTACTTCCCTCCGCGAATGTCCCCCGGGGCTTCGCCCCTCCTCCTTGATTTCGCTGCGGGAAGCACCCAGTGTCCTGGCCACGGGACACGCTGCGGGTGTGCGGCCGATCAACGACCCCTGCGAACAACGCTCGTGTCGATGGGGTGCCTTGCGCAGCGAAATCAAGGAGGAGGCCGCAGGCCGGGGGACATTCGCGGAGCAAGGTGCCCCGTCGGCGCGAGCGCGCCCCGAATGCCCCGCGCGGCCTTGCCGCCGAGATCAGCTCTTTGCAGCTTCCAGCGATTCCTTGAGATTGCGCCGGCGCCATGCCCAGGTCTTCACGGCCTGCGGCAGGATGCCCAGGCACGACGCGTAGTACGTCACCTTGAACCCCCAGAAGCGCGGCCCGATGGGCGTGTTGCGGAACAGGTCGCCGGCCAGGATGGACAACAGCGCCTCCTGCATGCGCCAGATGTTGCGCGGCGCCATGAACAGGCGGCGGATGGCGGGCGAGGTGATGCGGTAGATGAACCACGAGAACATCTTCGGCCCGTGCTTCATCACCTTCTCGTAATGGCGGAAGGCTTTCTCGGCCTCCTTCGCCTCGCCCTTGAGCCAGTGGTCGGCGCAGGTCGCAGCCTCGAAGCCGCTGTTCATCGCCAGGTACACACCCGAGGAGAACATCGGGTCGACGAAGGCATAGGCGTCGCCCACCATCATGAAGCGGTCGCCACGGCAGAACTTGGAGTCGTAGGCGTAGTTGCCGGTGGTGGTGGCGCCTTCCATGAGCGTGGCGTTCTTCAGTCGCGCGGCCAGCTTGGGCGCCAGCGCGATGGTCTGCATCAGGAAGTCTTCCAGCGACGCGCCCTGGCGCCGCTTGAAGTAGGCCGGCGAGGCCACGGCGCCCACGCTCACGGTGCCGTCCTTCAGCGGGATGTACCAGAACCAGCCGTGGTCGAACCAGAACAGCGAAATGTTGCCCTCGAAGCGGCCCGGCCGGCGCTCGGCGTTGGCGAAGTGGCCGTACAGCGCCGCGCTCGCATGCTTGCGGTTGCGCTGCTTGGCATCGAACTGGTTCGACAGCAGCGTGTCGCGCCCGCTGGCGTCGATCACGAAGCGCGGGCGCCATTCGGTCTCGGTGCCGTCGTCGGCCTTGACCTTCACCAGCGCCCGGTTGTCGGGCGTGCCCTTGCCGGCGTCCATGTCGACGCCGGTGACGCGCCGGCCCTCGAAGGTGCGCGCGCCGCGCTTGCCGGCGTGGCGGAACAGCAGCTCGTCGAATTCCGAACGGCGCACGTGCACGGCATAGGGAAAACTCTTGTCCATCGCCTGGCCGAAGTCGAAGTGGCTGCTGTGGTCGTGCCAGGGCGAGACGAACTCGGCGCCGTGCTTGCGCAGGCCGATGGCCTCGACCTCGGTGCGCACGCCGAGCCGGTCGAACAGCGGCATGTTCATCGGCAGCAAGGATTCGCCGATGTGAAAGCGCGGATGTTGCGCCTTCTCGAGCAGCACCACGTCGTGGCCCTTGTCTGCGAGCAAGGCAGCCACCGTGGAGCCCGAAGGGCCTCCGCCGATGACCACGACATCCGGCTCGGTGCCGGTGAAAGGTCCGGGTGTCATTCGATGTCCCTCCGTGTTGTTCTGTGGTTGTGGACGTTGGTTCGCCGCACCGCCCGTGCGGCACGGATTTGCCCCCCGGAAACGGGGGTGTTGAAGTTTAGCGAGTCGGCAGACCCTCTCGATCAGGCGGAAGATAGAGGGTCTCGTCGTTCCCCCCGAGAGAAGAGGCCGCGCTTTTGCGGTAGCCTCATTGCCCGCCAGAACCTAGGAGACTTTTCAAATGGCTGCATCCCTGTCCCCCGCTGAAGAAGCACTTCGAGAAGCAGCGCGCGAATACCACCGCTCGCCCGTCAAGGGCAAGATCTCGATCACCCCCACCAAGCCCCTGCTGAACCAGCGCGACCTGTCGCTGGCTTATTCGCCGGGCGTGGCCTACCCCTGCCTCGACATTGCGGAAAATCCCGCGCTCGCGGCCGAATACACCGCCCGCGGCAACCTCGTGGGCGTCATCACCAACGGCACCGCCGTGCTGGGTCTGGGCAACATCGGCCCGCTGGCCTCCAAGCCCGTGATGGAAGGCAAAGGCTGCCTGTTCAAGAAATTCGCCGGCATCGACGTGTTCGACATCGAGCTGGCCGAGAACGACCCCGACAAGCTGGTCGACATCATCGCGGCGCTGGAACCCACGCTGGGCGGCATCAACCTCGAGGACATCAAGGCGCCCGAGTGCTTCTACATCGAGAAGAAGCTGCGCGAGCGCATGAACATCCCCGTGTTCCACGACGACCAGCACGGCACGGCCATCATCTCGGCCGCGGCGCTGCTCAACGGCCTGGAACTGGTCGGCAAGAAGATCGAGGACGTCAAGATCGCCGTCTCGGGCGCCGGCGCCGCCGCCATCGCCTGTCTGGACGTGATGGTCGGCCTGGGCGCCAAGCCCGCCAACATCTACGCCTGCGACTCCAAGGGCCTGATCTACATGGGCCGCGCAGGCGGCTTCGACGAATCGAAGGCCCGCTACGCCCAGAAGGACACCGGTGCGCGCACCCTGGCCGACGTGGTAAAGGACGCCGACGTGTTCCTGGGCTGCTCGGCCCCTGGCGTCATGAGCGCCGAGATGGTCAAGACCATGGGCACGCAGCCGATCATCCTGGCGCTGGCCAATCCCGAGCCTGAAATCCGCCCCGAGCTGGCCAAGGCCGTGCGCCCCGACTGCATCATCGCCACGGGCCGTTCGGACTACCCGAACCAGGTCAACAACGTGCTGTGCTTCCCGTACATCTTCCGCGGCGCGCTCGACTGCGGCGCGAGCAAGATCACGGAAGAAATGAAGCTGGCCTGCGTGCGCGAGATTGCCGACCTCACCAAGGCCGACATCAGCGAAGAAGTGGCCACCGCCTACGCCGGCCAGGAGCTGGCCTTCGGCCCCGACTACATCATTCCGAAGCCCTTCGACTCGCGCCTGATCCTGCGCATCGCGCCGGCCGTGGCCAAGGCGGCCGCCGCCTCGGGCGTGGCCGCGCGCCCCATCGAGGACATGGAGGCCTACCGCCAGCACCTGACGCGCTTCGTCTACCAGACGGGCATGTTCATGCGCCCGGTGTTCAGCGCCGCAAAAATCTCCACCACCAAGCGCGTGGCCTACGCCGAGGGCGAGGACGAGCGCGTGCTGCGCGCCGCGCAGTGGGCGGTCGACGAAGGCCTGGCCCAGCCCATCCTGGTGGGCCGCCCCGCCGTGATCGAGGCACGCATCCAGAAGGCCGGCCTGCACATCCGCCCCGGCACCGACTTCGAGATCGTGAACCCCGAAGACGATCCGCGCTTTCGCACCTACTGGGAGAGCTTCCACAAGCTCATGGGCCGCCGCGGCGTGACGCCCGAGGCCGCCAAGACCATGGTGCGCCGCTCCAACACGACCATCGCCGCGCTGATGCTGCACCTGGGCGACGCCGACGCGATGATCTGCGGCCTGGTCGGGCGCTTCGACGTGCACCTGGAGCACATCCGCAACCTGATCGGCCTGAAGCGCGGCGCGCCCGGCTTTGCCACGCTGAACGCGCTCACGCTCGAAAAGCGCACGGTGTTCATCACCGACACCAACGTGAACGAAGACCCGAGCGCCGAACTGCTGGCCAGCATCGCCGTGATGGCCGCCGAAGAGGTGCGCCGCTTCGGCCTGCCGCCGAAGGTCGCCTTCCTGTCGCACTCGAACTACGGCACCTCCAGCCGCGGCTCGGCGCGCAAGATGCGCCTGGCGCGCGACCTGTTCTCGCAGATGGCACCCGACATCGAGTGCGACGGCGAGATGCACGGCGACGCCGCGCTGTCCGACGAGATCCGCCGCACCGCCCTGCCCGAGACCACGCTCACCGGCGAGGCCAACCTGCTGGTGTGCCCGAACCTCGACTCGGCGCACATCCTCTACAACGTGCTGAAGATGACGGGCGCGAACGGCATCACGGTGGGCCCGATCCTGCTGGGTGGCGCGAGCTCGGCCCACGTGCTGACGCCTTCGGCGACGGTGCGCCGCATCATCAACATGACGGCGCTGGCCGTGGCGAAGGTGAAGTCCCAGGACTGACGCCGACGTTTCTTCCATGAAACACAACGCCCCGTCGCGGTCTCCGCGGCGGGGCGTTTTTCATGGCGCAATGCTCAGGCGCGCACGGGGGACGCCACGGGCACGTCCGCCGGGTCGAACACGTTCCAGGCCAGCAGCTCCCTGTCTTCGGGCGGCGGCTCGCAGCCGCCGACGCGGCTGGGCTTCCAATCGAAACGCTGTTTCATGTCGGCCAGCGCCTCGGCGCGCTTGAAGGCGGCCAGCGCCGAATCGATGACGGGCACGCCCAGCGCGTCCTGCAGCTGGCGGTAGAAGCCGAACTCGAGCGTGCAGCCCAGGATGAGCGCCTCGGCGCCGTCCTCGTCGATGGCGCGGCGGCCCTGCACGATCATGCGGCGCACGGTTTCGTCGCGGTCGCGCTGGAAGTCTTCCACGCCGAGTTCCAGCGCACGGAACGAGGCGATCAGGTGCGCATGGCCGTACTCGCGCACGCGCGCCTCGATGCGCGGCACCCACTTGCGCCGCCCGACGATCACCGACACCTTCTGCGCCAGGTTGGACGCGACCTCGAACGAGGCCTGGCAGGGCGCGACCACCACCGTCTGGCCCGAGATCTCGCGCGCCTCGACCAGCACCGGGTCGTAGAAGCAGCCGACCACCACGGCGTCGAAGCCCTGCTGCGCGGTGTCGCGCACGGCGCGCACGATGTCGGCGCCCAGCAGCGCCTCGTAGCTCTGGTACTCGACGTGGTGCTGCACCGACGCGTTGCGCAGCGACACCACCTCGACCTCGGTGCCGGGGTTCTTCACCTCGGCGAACTCCTGCGCGAAGCGCGCGTTGTAGGTGTCGTTGCCGACGGCCCGGATCCAGCGGATGCGCAGTGTCATGGCATGTCTCCGTTCAGGCCGGCGCGAAGGCTTCGCCCAGCGACTTCTCGAGCGGGCGGTACAGCTCGGGCATGAACATGGTGCGCGACAGCAGCAGCCGCGCGCGCGGCGCCACCAGCACGCGCAGCCGCGCGCCCTGGCGCACATGGGCCGACACCACGGGCTGGCCGTCGTCCGAGAAGGTCATGATCAGGTCGGGAAAGCGTGCGATGCGTTCGCCGCCTTGCGCCAGCAGCATGTACTCGTTGATGAAGCGCAGCGTGGTGCCGGCCGCGTCGTCGAGCTCGACCACGCCGACGTCCAGCCCTTCCTGTTGCTCGCAGCGGTAGCTGCGCACCGTGCCCTCGGCCACGAGGCGCCCGTCGAGCGAGCGGGCCACGGCATCGACGCCGCCGTCGAGAAAGGTCTGGCCCAGCGCGATGGCGTGGCTGATGGCGCACGGCGCGCCGTGCTGGCGCGCGTAGCCCACGGTCACGGGGTTGCGCGCCACCGCCACGAGGCCGCCCGCCTCCACCGAAGCGCGGCGCACCACGGCCGAGGTCTGTTCGAGCCGGCCCGACACCACGCCTTCGACATAGCGGTGCGGCTCGCCGCCCGCGTAGGCCTGCACCGAGAGGTAGTCGGGCTCGGTGTGCAGGCCCAGCGCGCCCATCACACTCGAGGGGTGAGCGCGTCCGTTGCACGCGAGGTCGATCACGGGCAGGCCGGTCATGGCGGCATGGAACCAGCCGTTGACCGTGGTCTCGGCGCCGTTCTCGTTGGCATGCAGCGCGACCAGCTTCTGGCCCGCCGGCAGCTCGCGCCGCAGCAGCTCCAGCGTGCGCAGCAGGTGCGCCGGCTGCACGTGCGGATCGGGCGCGGCCGGCGCGCCGACCAGGGCCATGGTGGCGGTGAGCGCGGCGTCGTCGAACTCGTCGACGCTCCACAGCTGCGGCGTGCCGACCTGCAGCGCCAGCCGCGCGGCGCGCTCGCCGGCCGCGATGAGCCCGCCGCCCCCGCCGCCGAGGATGGCGCCGCCCCAGATGGCCGCGCGGACGTCGTCGCTGGTCAGATTGCGTTTCATGGATTCGATTCCTGTGTGTGTGATGAAAGGAAAGAAGGAGAACTACTTGCGCAGGCTCTTCACCGCGCCCGAGAAGAAGCTGTAGAGCGCGTCGCCCGCGATGACGCCGCCGGCGAACACCTCGAGCCGTTCGCGCGCGGCGGCGCCGAGCACGCCGTGCACCGCGAGCCGGCAAGCGATGCCGGCCGCGACCATCCAGCCGGCCATCGGGCTGGCGATGAGCAGGCCGGTGGCGAACAGCACGCCCAGCTGCTGGCGCGGCCCGCCCGCCAGCTGCAGCAGCGCGCCGGGCACGGCCCACAGCGCCAGGTTGCGCGCCGTCTCGCCCGAGATGCCGGCCTTGATCGCGGCCACGTAGGCGGCGTTGATCGGCGCGGTCTGGTGGTTGGCGAAGAACAGCGGGTAGGCGCAGGCGACCACCACGATCGCCACGCCGAAGCCGACCATGCCGGCGATCATCTGTTCGCGCCGGCCTTCGAGTTCGAAGGCCGAGCCGGAGGCCTCGCCGCGCAGCAGGTGGCCGGCCTTGAGGTCGTAGCCCATGTCGGCAAAGGCCGGGCCGGTGGCGGCAGAGAAGCCGGCCAGCACCACCAGCGCCTCGGGCGGAAAGCCGATCAGGATGCCCAGCAGCAGCGAGATCAGCGCCACCGCGAAGGCCGGGAACCAGCCCGAGTGCATGGCCGCGATGCCCACGATGAGTTCGTGCACGAAGGCCGCGAAGGTGCCGTACACGATGAACAAGGCCAGCATGCCCGGCGACATGCCGGTGTAGATGCCGGTGCCCGCGCACAGCAGCACCATGATCGCGAGGTAGCCCGCGCCGCCCAGCTTGAGCGAGCGACCGAGCACGCTGGCGCCGCGGGCCTCGGCCAGCGCCTCTGTCGCCGCGGCGGTGCTGTCGGTGTCGGCCGCGCGCCCGTGCTTCTTCAGCACCACGCGCGCCACCTGCACCAGCGCGACGAGGCCGGCGCCGATCATCATCCCGTGCGGCACGTAGCGCGTGCCGATGTCGAAGCCGAACAGCGGCGCCGAGTAGCCGCGCACCAGCAGCCCGATGCCGAAGGCGGTCATGGCGCCGAGCCCGCCGATCAGCGCCACGCCGAAGGCCGACATCGGCAGCTTGAACACCGCACCCGCCACGCCGGTGGCCAGCCCGCCCAGCAGCAGCCAGGCCTGCTTGCCGCCGCCGTCGCCCGCCTTGATGGCCTCGGCCGCGGCGATGCCCAGCGGCCACGGGTTCTTCGCCGGGAAGGCGGGCGTGTCGAACATGCGGTACAGCAGCCACGCGTCGAGCAGCATCGCCAGGCTCACGCCGATGAGCATCGGCACCACCATCTGCGGCAGGCCGAACAGGAAGGGAATGCCGATCGGCAGGAACAGGCTGTTGGCCGCGCCGAAGGTGGCCGACGAGATGCTCGTCTGCGCCAGGTTCTGCGCATGCACCGAGCGGAAGCCCCGGAACATGGCCAGCGGCACGCGCGCCAGCGACATCGCCGCGAGCGCGCCGATCAGCGAGGTGCTCGGCGTGATGCCCAGGCTGGCCAGCATCTGGATGCCGACGATGGCGCCGAACACGCTCAGCACCACCGTGAGGATCAGGTTGGCAGGCGCGAGCGCCTTGGGATGCAGCGCGGCCGGCGGCAACGCGGTGTGCCCGGCGCCCTTGTCTTCCAGCGGCGCGACCGCGGTCACTTCATGGTGCATGGTCATTCCTTGTTAGTTCCATATTTTGGAACCATGTCCAATAAAATTGAACTGAATGATAAAACCGTACTTTCAGCTGTCAAGCGGGCGTTCACCCGGGTCGGCCGAAAGACGCACCGGCGCCGAACCTATGATTCCCACCCCAACCCACCGAACACGATGAGCACCCTTGCCAACGCCATGGACGTCCTGAAGCTGATCGCGCGGCTGCGCCGCGACATCACGGTGACGGACGTCGTGACCGAGCTGGGCCTGCCCAAGAGCTCGGCCTCCCGCACGCTGAGCATGATGGCCGGCTACGGCTTCCTGGATCGCGACGCGGCCACGCGCGCCTACCGCCCGGGCGGCGTGATCATGGAAGCCTCGTACCACTTCCGCGCCTCGCGCAACACGGCCTCGCTGGTCGAGGAGGCGCTCGACGCGCTGGTGCGCGAGACCGGCTATACGGGCTACATCAACGTGCTCGACGGCGCCGACACGCTCGTGATCCAGATGCGCACCGGCGCCGGCGCGCTGCAGATCTACACGCCGCCGGGCAGCCGCGCCCCCGCCTACTCCAGCGCCATGGGCCGCGCGCTGCTGGCCCGCCTGGACGACGACGAAGTGGGCGCCCTGATCGGCACCAAGCTCGACCAGGGCCGCGGCCACGCGCCGAAGACGCGCAAGGACCTGCTCGCGCGCCTGGCCGTGATCCGCGACACCGGCTGGGCCCTGTCGCGCGGCGAGTACGTGACCAACGTGGCGGGCATCTCGTCGGCGGTGCTCGACCCCGCCACGCGGCAGACCTACGCCTTCGGCATCGCGCTGCCCGCGGAGCAGCTGTCGGAGGCGCTGGTGGAACGCTTCGGCGCCACCGTGCGCGACGCGGCCAGCAGCGTGGGCAAGCGCGTGGGCGATCCGTACTGGCTGGGCTTCGGGGCGACGGCTGCGCTGACGTAGCCGCGCCGGCGCCGGCGCCAGCCGCACGCCCCGCCGCGTTCACCGCTGCGGGGCTTTTTTTCGTCCGCCGCATCCTGAGGCGCCTCGGTGCGCGGGGTGCGCCAAGGCGGTGCTTCCGGGGGCCCAAACGCCCTTTCCAGAAGCCTCCAACCACCATTTCGGCTGGCATGCAATCTGCTAATACCCTGAGCAGATATTTCTCATATCTTACTAATATATTTAAAAACCAAGCCTTCAAGCCCTGGTTTCGACCGCTGTCCGCAGCGCCCTTTTCTTCTTTTTTTCGAGGTACACGTTCATGAGCAATCCCCGCTGGCAAGGCATCTTCCCCGCCATCACCACCAAGTTCCACGCCGACGAAAGCATCGACGCCGAGGGCACCGCCCGCCACATCGACTTCCAGATCCGCAACGGCATCCACGGCCTCGTCACCTGCGGCTCGCTCGGCGAAGCCAGCACGCTGACGCTGGAAGAAAAGCTGCAGGTCGCGAAGATCGCGCTCGAAGCCGCCGACGGCCGCATCCCCGTGCTGGCCAACGTCTCGGAGACCAGCACCCGCGAAGCCCTGCGCTACGTGGACGGCGCCAACAAGCTGGGCGTGGCCGGCTACATGGTCATGCCCTCGGTGATCTACGTGGCCGACGCGCGTGAAGCGATGCTCAACGTGCGCACCATCGCCAACGCGGCCCAGAAACCCATCATGGTCTACAACAACCCGGTGGCCTACCGCGTGGACCTCAAGCCCCAGCACATGGTCGAGCTGGCCGACTGCGAGTGGATCGCGGCGATCAAGGAGAGCACCGACGACATCCGTCGCATCACCGACCTGCGCAACACGGTGGGCGACCGCTACCAGCTGTTCCTGGGCGTGGACGACCTGGCCTACGAAGGCCTGGCGCTGGGCTGCGACGGCCTGCTGGCCGGTGTGGGCTGCGCCTTCCCGCGCGAGACGGTGGCGCTGTACGACCTGATGAAGGCCGGCAAATTCGCAGAGGCCCTGAAGCTCTACCAGTGGATGACGCCGATGCTGCACCTGGACGTGTCGACCAAGCTGGTGCAGAACCTCAAGCTCATCGACCTGCTGGTCGGCGTGGGCACCGAGCACATGCGCCGCCCGCGCCTGCCGCTCATCGGCGAGGAGCGTGCCTTTATCGAGAAGGTCGTCGCCAAGGCGCTGGCCACGCGGCCCGCGCAGTACCAGTCGGTCATGTAATCACCGCGCGCACGACGCACCCCAAGGCCCAGAACACCATGCAAGAAAACGCCTTGAAAGAAAGCGGCGGCCTGTCCCGCCGCGTGCTCGACGCGTCGGACCTCGTCCTGCGCTGCGAGCGCCACCTGCTCAGCAGCCTGATGGGCCTGCTCATCGTGCTGGTGCTGCTGAACGTGGTCACGCGCTACGGCGGCTTTCCGCTGTACTGGGTGGACGAGGCCTCGGTGTACTGCGTGGTCTGGCTCACCTTCATCGGTGCGTCGGCGATGACGCGGCTGCGGCTGGACTTTGCAGTGACGCTGCTCACCGACAAGCTCGGCACCCGGGCCGTACGCGTCGCCAAGGCCAGTGCCTCGGGCGGCGTGCTGCTGCTCGGGCTGGCCCTGCTCGCGATGTGCTGGCTGTGGATGGACCCGGCGGGCATCGTGCGCCACGGCTTCGACGCGAAGGAATTCGCGGCCGAGAGCTTCAACTTTCTCTACACCGAGCGCACGCAGACGCTCGACTGGCCGACGTGGGTGGTGCAGCTCATCCTGCCGATCTTCGCGCTCACCCTCAGCGTGCATGCGCTGGCCAACCTCTTCGAAGACCTCGGCCTGCAGCCCAAGCGCACGCACGACGAGTTCCATGTCGCCAACGCGGACGCCGTGAACTGAAATGCTGACCTCTGCCTTCTTCCTGCTGATCATGCTGGTCGGCGTGCCGATCGGTGCCTGCCTGTGCCTGTCGGGCATCGTCTACATCCTCAACTCGGGCGACACGGTGCTGTTCCAGTCGTTCCCGGTGCAGATGTTCGGCGGCGTCGACAGCTACAGCCTCATTGCGATTCCGCTGTTCATCCTCATCGGCGAGATCATGAACGGCGGCGGCATCACGCGCCGGCTCGTCGACCTCGCGCTGGCCTTCATCGGCTCGGTGAAGGGCGGCCTGGCCTACGTGAACATCCTGGCGAACATGCTGGTGTCCTCGATCATCGGCTCGGCCACCGCGCAGGTGGCGATCATGAGCCAGATCATGGTGCCCGAGATGGAGAAGCAGGGCTACGACAAGACCTTCGCGGCCGGCATCACGGTGTACGGCGGCATGCTCGGCCCGATCATTCCGCCCTCGGTGATGTTCGTGGTGTACAGCGTGCTCGCGCAAGTGGCGGTGGGCGACATGCTCATCGCAGGGATCATCCCCGGCGTGATCCTCACGGTGCTGTTCTTCATCGTGATCGCCGGCATGGGCGTGATCTACAACTACCCGCGCACCGAGAAGCGCACCGCCCGCCAGCGGCTGCACACGATCCTCACGGCCTGCCCGACGTTGCTCATTCCCATCGTGATCGTCGGCTCGATCCTCGGCGGGCTGGCCAACCCCACCGAATCGGCAGCCGTGGGCGCGGTGGCCGCGGTGCTGGTGGGTCGCTACGTGACCAAGGAATTCCGCTTCGCGATGATTCCGCAGATCCTGCTCAAGTCGGCGATCTACTCGGCGGTGGTGCTGTTCCTGGTGGCGGCGGCCGCGGTGTTCTCGTGGCTGCTGATCTACGGCAAGGTGCCGCAGGCCACGGCCGCATGGATACAGACGGTGGCCAAGGACCCGATCGCGTTCCTGCTGCTGGTGAACGTGATCCTGCTGGTGATCGGCACCGTGATCGACGGCATTCCCGGTCTCATCATGACCGTGCCGATCCTCTTGCCCATCGCGACCGAGATCTACGGCATCGACCCGCGCCACTTCGGCGTGGTGGTGGTGATCAACCTCGTGCTCGGGCTGATGACGCCGCCGGTGGGGCTGAGCTTCTTCGTGGCGTCGGCAGTGACGGGTGCCAAGCCCGGAAAGATGTTCATCGTCACGCTGCCCTTCTTCCTGATCTGCTGCGTGGCGCTGGTGCTGCTGTCGCTGTTCCCGAGTCTTTCTCTCGCGCTCATCAAGTAAGCGCTGATCCGCGTTCCCGTTCCTTCACCTCACCTCACCTCACAGGAGCTTCACATGCCCCTCTCCCGCCGCCAGTTCGTCCAGGCCGCCGCCGGCACCGCCGCCGCATCGACCGCCCTCTTCGGCACCGTGTCGCGTGCCGCCGCCGCCAAGGAATTCCGCCTGGGCCTCATCACGCCCGCGGGCCACTCGTGGAACCGCGCCGCGGTGAGCTTCGGCGAAGCGCTGAAGAAAGCCACCGACGGCCGCCTGAGCGCCACGGTGTTCCACTCGGGCCAGCTCGGCAACGAGTCGGCCATGATGCAGCAGCTGCAGTCGGGCGCGCTCGACATGGGCTGGATCCAGGCGGCCGAACTCGGCTCGCGCGTGGCGAGCGTGGCGGCCATCAACGCACCGTACCTCGTGCGTTCGACCACCAACGTCGCCTCGCTCGTGCGCACGCCCGCGGCGCTCAAGCTGCTCGACGTGCTGCCGCGCGAGACCGGCACCATCGGCCTGGGCTGGGGCATCACCGGCATGCGCGTGGTGTTCGCGACCAAGGACATCGCCTCGCCCACCGACCTGAAGGGCATGAAGCTGCGCATCAACCCCACGCCGGTGTACCGCGACTTCTACCAATTGCTGGGCGCTGCGCCCACGCCCATTCCCACACCGGGCGTGTTCGACGCCATGTCCAACGGCCAGGTCGACGGGCTCGAAGCCGACATCGAGTTCTCGTGGAACCAGCGCTTCGACCGCGTCTCGAAAACGCTGCTGCCGATGAACGCGCTGTTCATGCCCTTCGCGCCGCTGGTGTCGGGCCGCATCTGGCAGACGCTCGACGCGAAGGACAAGGCGCTCATCACCGACCTCGTGAAGCAGCAGCTCGACGCGCAGATCAAGGACATCGTGACCACCGAGCTGGGCCTCATCGACAAGTTCAAGGCCAGCGGCATCGTGATCAAGAGCGCCACCAACTACAACCCCGCGCCGGTCATCGCCGAGTTCGACAAGGTCTGGCTGCCCAAGGCGCCGCAGATTGCCGAGCTGCGCAAGATCGGCGCGACGCTCTGACGGCGGTCCACGGCCCGGATTCCCAGGCGCGGTGCACGCCGCACACGCCCTGGGCGGGCCACGCACCTCGGTGATTCACCGGAAGGGTTCGCACCAATCGCGTGCGGGCACCGTTTTTGCTTGAATGCCGAAGCATTCACATTCACGGAACCCGCATGAACAAGCGTCAACTGATCCAGTCCTTCCTCGCCGCCTCGGCCCTCAGCTTCGGCCTGTCTTCGGCCATGGCCCAGAGCCCGACGCCGATCAAGTTCCAGCTCGACTGGCGTTTCGAAGGACCGGCCGCGCTGTTCCTGCACCCCGCGGCCAAGGGCTACTTCAAGGCCGCCGGCCTGGACGTGACCATCGACGCCGGCAACGGCTCGGGCGGCACCGTGACGCGCGTGGCCTCGGGCGCCTACGACATGGGCTTTGCCGACCTCGCGGCGCTGATGGAGTTCCACGCCAACAACCCCGACAGCCCGAACAAGCCGGTCGCCGTGATGATGGTCTACAACAACACGCCGGCCTCGGTCATGGCGCTCAAGAAGAGCGGCATCACCAAGCCGGCCGACCTCGCCGGCAAGAAGCTCGGCGCACCGGTGTTCGACGCGGGCCGCCGCGCGTTCCCGATCTTCGCCAAGGCCAACAACATCGGCGCCGTGAACTGGACCGCCATGGACCCGACGCTGCGCGAGACCATGCTGGTGCGCGGCGACATCGACGCCATCACGGGCTTCACCTTCACCTCGCTGCTCAACCTGGAAGCGCGCGGCGCCAAGGCGGCCGACGTGGTGATCCTGCCCTACCCCGACTACGGCGTGAAGCTGTACGGCAACGTGATCATCGCCTCGCCCAAGCTGCTCAAGGACAACCCGGCGGCGGTGAAGAAGTTCCTCTCGGCGTTCGCCAAGGGCGCGAAGGAAGTCATCGCCAACCCGGCCCTGGGCATCGAGTCGGTGAAGGCGCGCGACGGCATCATCGACAGCAAGCTCGAGACGCGCCGCCTGCAGCTGGCGATAGACACCGTCATCAACAGCGCCGACGCGCGCACCGACGGCTTCGGTGCCGTCAACGCGGGCCGCATGTCGCTCATGGCCTCGCAGGTGTCCGATGCCTTCAACACCAAGACGCGCGTGAGCCCCGACGCCGTGTGGACCGCGGCCATGCTCCCGCCCGCGGCCGAGCTCAGCGGAATCCTGCGCAAGTGATGGCGGCCGGCGCAACGACACCCGACGCAGCCGCCCCCTTCGTCGATTTCCAGGACGTCTGGCTCGCCTACAACGAAGAACTGCTGCGCGCCAACCACTTCGCGGTCGAGGCCATCGACCTGAAAGTGACGCGCGGCGAGTTCATCGCCATCGTCGGCCCCTCGGGCTGCGGCAAGTCGACCTTCATGAAGCTCACCACGGGACTGAAGATGCCCTCGATGGGCAAGATCCGCATCGACGGCCAGCCCGTGACCGGGCCGCTGAAGATCTCGGGCATGGCCTTCCAGGCGCCTTCGCTGCTGCCGTGGCGCACCACGGTCGACAACGTGCTGCTGCCGCTGGAAATCGTCGAGCCCTACCGCTCGAACTTCAAGGCGAAACGCAAGGAATACGAAGAGCGCGCCCGCCGCCTGCTGCAGAAGGTCGGCCTGGGCGGCTACGAGGACAAGTTTCCGTGGCAGCTCTCGGGCGGCATGCAGCAGCGCGCGAGCATCTGCCGCGCGCTCATCCACGAGCCCAAGATGCTGCTGCTGGACGAGCCCTTCGGCGCGCTCGACGCCTTCACGCGCGAAGAGCTGTGGTGCATCCTGCGCGACCTGTGGACCGAGCAGCAGTTCAACGTGATCCTGGTCACGCACGACCTGCGCGAGTCGGTGTTCCTGGCCGACACGGTGTACGTGATGAGCAAGAGCCCCGGGCGCTTCGTGGTCAAGCGCGAGATCGACCTGCCGCGCCCGCGCGAGCTGGAGCTGACCTACACCAAGGAGTTCACCGACATCGTGCTCGAGTTGCGCGGCCACATCGGCGCCATCCGCGGCAACGCCACCACAACCTCCGCCGCGGCGGCGGCAGCGCACTGAGGAGGCGGCGATGAAAAACAGCAAACAACTCGAGCGCTGGTCGCCGTGGCTGCTGCTCGTGGCGGTGCTCCTGCTGTGGCAGGTGATCTGCGCGGGCTTCGGCGTGTCGGACTTCATCTTTCCGAGCCCGCTGCGCATCTGGGAGCAGTTCTGGGAGTTCAAGGAAATCATCGCGGGCCACGCGTGGCGCACCTTCTGGGTCACGATGGCCGGCTTCGGCCTGGCGATCGTGGTGGGCGTGCTGCTGGGCTTCGTGATCGGCAGCTCGCGCCTGGCCTATGCGGCGATCTATCCGCTGATGACGGCCTTCAACGCACTGCCCAAGGCGGCCTTCGTGCCGATCCTGGTCGTGTGGTTCGGCATCGGCATCGGGCCGGCGATCCTCACGGCATTTTTGATCAGCTTCTTCCCGATCATGGTGAACATCGCGACCGGCCTGGCCACGCTCGAACCCGAGCTGGAAGACGTGCTGCGCGTGCTGGGTGCCAAGCGCTGGGACGTGCTCGTCAAGATCGGCCTGCCGCGCTCCATGCCCTACTTCTTCGGCTCGCTGAAGGTGGCGATCACGCTGGCCTTCGTCGGCACCACGGTGTCGGAGATGACCGCCGCCAACGAGGGCATCGGCTACCTGCTGATCTCGGCCGGCTCGGCCATGCAGATGGGCCTGGCCTTCGCGGGCCTGATGGTGGTGGGCGCGATGGCGATGATCATGTATGAGCTGTTCAGCCTGATCGAGAAGCACACGACAGGCTGGGCACACCGCGGCTCGCAGAACCAATAAATAATGGGGGCATGACCCCCGAACAGATCACCCGCGCGCTGCGTCGCGCCGACGCCGTGGCGCGACGCGCCATGGCCATGGGCCGCCACCCCTTCGGCGCCGTGCTCGTCGCACCCGACGGCGAGACCGTTCTCGCCGAGCAGGGCAACATCGACACGGTGCACCACGCGGAGGCCACGCTCGCGCGCCACGCCGCGCAGAACTGGCCGCCCGAGTACCTGTGGCAGTGCACGCTGGTGACCACCTTCGAGCCCTGCGCCATGTGCGCGGGCACGAGCTACTGGGCGAACATCGGCCGCATCGTGTACGGCGCGGAAGAATCCGCGCTGCTCGCCCTCACCGGCGACCACCCCGAGAACCCGACGCTGAGCCTGCCCTGCCGCGAGGTCTTCGCGCGCGGACAGAAACCCGTCGAGGTAATCGGCCCCGTGCCCGAGGTGGCCGACGAGATGATCGCCACGCACCGGGGGTTCTGGGAATCGCGCTAGTGGACCCGCAGGGCGTGTTCGCGCCTTACCTGGAACGTTGGCATCTCACGCCCGACGGCGAGGCCTTCACTTCGCTGAGCGGCACGCTGCTGCCCGTGCGCCAGCAGGGCGTGGCGGCCATGCTCAAGGTGTCGCACGAGGCCGAGGAACAGGCAGGCAGCCTGCTGATGGCCTGGTGGAACGGCGACGGCGCCGCGCCCGTGCTGGCCCATGACAGCGAAGCCCTGCTGATGGTGCGCGCGCAAGGCACGGGCTCGCTGCCGCAGATGGTTCAAGACGGCCACGACGACGAGGCCACGCGCATCCTGTGCGCCGCCGCCGCGCGCCTGCATGCCCCGCGCGACACACCGCCGCCCCCGACGCTCGTACCGCTCGCGCGCTGGTTCGAGTCGCTGTGGGCCGGCGCGGCCACGCACGGCGGCGTCTTCGCGCACAGCGCACGCACCGCACGCGAGCTGCTGGCCGCGCCGCGCGAGGTGGTCGTGCTGCATGGCGACATCCACCACGGCAATGTGCTCGACTTCGGCCCGACCGGTTGGCTCGCCATCGACCCCAAGGGCCTGCACGGCGAGCGCGGCTTCGACCACGCGAACATCCTGTGCAACCCGGATGGCGAGAGCGCGCTGGCGCCGGGGCGCTTCGCGCGCCGCATCGAGGTCATCGCGGAGGCCACGGGCATCGAGCAGCGGCGACTGCTGCAATGGGTGCTGGCGTGGGCCGGGCTGTCGTCGGTGTGGATGCTGGAAGATGGCGAGGCGCCCGGGAGCACGCTGGAGGTGGCGAAGCTGGCGGCTGCGGCGCTCGGGATCGCCGGCTAGATTCGGACGCATGTCTCGCCCCCACTCTTACCTCGATGTCCTCGCGCGGGTTCTGGCGCTGCCGGTGTCGGAAGGCCTTGCGTCTTCTGACGAGCGCTTTCATGCGGCATCGGCGGGTGCGGACGCGCTGATCGTTGACGTCGAGAAGCGTAGCTACCACCGCGTGCCCGATGCGCGTCCTCTGAGCTTTGAAGACGCGGCGCAGGACGGCGTCACGCAGGCCGCGCTGCAGCTTGAACACCGCGATGGCGTCCGCACGATCGCGCTGGCCGCCCAGGACGACAGTTTCTGGACGCCGCTGCCCGATCCGCGCGTGATCGGCCTGCCGCGCATCGTGCAGCGGCACGACACGGCGTGGACGTCTCCGGCACCGCCGCCTTCAAATGCCCCTTCACGAACCAGCATCACCGACTGGCTGGGTTCGCTGGTCGCGCTGGCGGTGCTGGCCTTCTTTGCCGCCTTCGGTTTCAACGCACTGCGCTGGTCGTTGAGTGGAGGTTGGAACCTACTGTGGCTGTTGGTGGGGCTGCCGGTGTTTCCGATCTTCGGCGTGCTGACGCTGGTGGCCGTCTATACCCTCGTGCGGCGCGCCGTGCCGCCGCCGAGACGCCGGGCGCTCGAAGCAATCCACGTCGGTCGCGACGAAAGCTTTCGCCTCGGCGAGCCGATGGCGTTCAGGGTCGATGCCATGGTGCCCGCATCTGTGGACGGCCAGCCCGCGCAAGCACCGCCCCAAATCTTCGCGCGCCTGGTCGTCCAGACACTGAACGACCCGGAGGATGGCGATTGGTCGCTGAGAGACCAGTTCTGGGGCTGGGGCGAAGCCGATTGCACGCCATCGACGCTTTCCGGTACGGACGAACGCCGCGTGCACTATGCCGGCAGCGCAACAGCAACACGCCGGACACCACGCGAGGCACAAGAACGCTGGTACCTAGAGTTATCCGCCAGCCGGGAGATGGCTGTCGAACCCTTCCACATCGCCAGCCTCCCCACGCCTCCCCTGATCACTCCGTACCAGATGGTGCAGCCCCCGGACCGCCAAGCGCAACTCGACGCCTTGCTGCTGAACGCGGCATCGGACCTGATCCACAAGGCCTACAACAGCGAGAACGGCACAGCCCTGCGTGATGACTTCACGCCCGACGAGTGCCGAGCGGTATTCACCATCGACGCTGAGGCGTTGGTGGACCGCGCGATGGCCACCCGCTGTTACGAAGGCAGGATCAGGGCCGAGCGAATCAGCAGCGATGGCTGCTTCTACATGCTGAAGGAAGGTCCGGCCTTCCAACTCATGTACACCGAGCGCCATGAGACCGTGACGGTGTGCGAGTCACCTGATCTGCGCAGCGTGGTGGGGCGCTACCTTTTCGCAGAGCATCTTTTTGTCGACCATCTGGCGGGTGCGGAAGCAATCAAGGTGCTGCGGCCCCGCATCTACTAACCCAGCAGCAGCGACGCCTCATCCCGCCAATAAGCCACCGCCGCCAGCCACCCTTCCCACACGCACCCATTGCAGCCGCGCCCGCAGCAGGTGGTGGGCTCGGGCGGCGGCGCGCGCATCGCAACCCCTTCGGCATCGAGCATCGCCTGCACGCGCGCGATCAACGCCTGCGCACCGGCAAGGTTCGTGGGTTCGGGCAACCGGTCGATGGCGTTCATGACAAGCGAGTCTTCTTCAGGCCTCGAGGTTCATCAGTTCGAGCCTCATCTTCGCGCCGCCCGATTCGCTCGAGCCGATGCTCAGCTGGCCGCGATGCAGCCGCGCCACCTCGGCCACGAGGTGCAGGCCCAGCCCGGCGCCGCGCCCGCGCGGCACGAGCCGGTGGAACGGCGCCACCACGCGCTCGCGGTCGGCCTCGGGGATGCCGGGGCCCGAGTCGCGCACCTCGATGCACGAGGGCTCGCACAGCCGCACCTGGATGTCGCAGCCCGGCCCGCCGTGCTCGATGGCGTTCTGGATCAGGTTGGTGAGCGCGCGTTCCAGCGAGGGCGCATCGCCGCGCACGGTGAGCGGCTGCGGTGCATCGACCGACAGCGTGCAGCGGCTGCGGATGGCGAGCGGCGCGATGTCGGCCGCCACGCGCTCGCACAGCGACTTCAGCTCCACCTGCTGATCGAGCGACAGGCCGTGGTCGAGGCGCTGCAGGTCGAGCAGCTGCTCGGCCAGCGTGGCCAGCCGCGCCGAGGCCTGCATGAGCTTCATCTTCAGCGGGTCGTTGGGCAGGCCTTCGAGGTGGATCTGCAGCGTGGTGATGGGCGTGCGCAGCTCGTGCGCGGCATCGGCCAGGAAGCGCTCCTGCCGGTCGTAGCCTTCGTTGAGCCGATCGAAGGCGCGGTTGACCGCGTTGACCAGCGGACGGATCTCGCTGGCCACGTTGGCCAGCGGCAGGCGCGTGGTGCGCTCGTGCACGTCGATGCCCTCGGCATGCTCCGCCGTGGCCACCACGCCCTTCAGGCCGCGCTTCACGACAAAGGGCGTCGCCAGGATCACGCCCAGGCAGGTGACGAGCGCCATCGGTGCCACCAGGAACAGGAAAGCGATGCCAGTGCCCTTGAGCGTGTTCTCCACCGTGAGCGGGCCGCCGGTCTGCGCCATCACGGCCACCGGGCCGGCGCGCGATTCGATGCGCTCGAAACGGGCCTTGGGGCGGGTGCCGTCGCTCTCGGGGTCGATGGCCACGCGCTCGGTGTCGTCGAGTGCATCGAGCAGCCGCAGGTAGGCGGGCGGCACCTCGCCGTGGCGCAGCTGCACGCCGCGCGGGTCGCGCACGATGAACCAGAATTGCGGGTCGGCCTTCTGCAGCCGCCGCAGCGCGCTCGTGGGCTCGACCACCAGCTGGCCGTCGGCGCCGCGCATCAAGGCGCGCTGGATGGCCGCCACCGTCTCGTGGCCGGTCTCGTCGACCACGCGGCCCAACGCCCACGCCAGTCCGAGGAAGCCGCCCATCACCAGCAGGCCGACCACCACCTGCAAGAGGATCAGGCTCCAGATCAGCCGCCAGCGCAGCGAAAGCAAGCTGAGGCTCATGCCGACTGCGGCGCGCACATGAGATAGCCCACCCCACGGATCGCATGGATCTCGACCTGCGCGCCGGCCTTGTCGAGCTTGGAGCGCAGGCGCGAGACGTGCGTGTCGAGCGCGTTCGACTGGATGTCGTCCTTGTGGCCGTACACGCGGTCTTGCAGCGCCTCGCGCAGCACGGTGCGGCCGCGGTGTTCGAGCAGCGTCTCGAGCACCAGCAGCTCGCGCCGCGGCAGCGTGAGGCAGGCCTCGCCCACGTGGGCCTGGCGCGTGTGGTGGTCGAAGCGCAGCTGCCCGAGCGTCATGATGAAGTTGGCACGCACCGCGGGGCGGCGTGCCAGCGCGCGCACGCGGGCCAGCAGCTCGTCCATCGAGAAAGGCTTGGCCAGATAGTCGTCGGCGCCGCCGTCCAGGCTCAGCACGCGCTCGGCCACGTCGGTCATGGCGGTGAGCACGAGCACGGCGCAGGCGATGTGGTTCTGCGCGAGGAACGCGACGAGCGAGAGGCCGTCGCCGTCGGGCAGCCCGCGGTCGAGCACGACCACGTCGTAGGGCGCGCCGAGCGCGGCCTCCTCGGCCGCGCGCAGCGAGCTCGCCACATCGACCACCGCCTGGTTCTGGCGCAGCGCCGACGCGAGCGCCTGCGCCAGGTCGGCTTCGTCTTCGACAAGCAGGATTCTCATGGGGGGGATGGGGAGAGACCGGACAGGCGGGTGATTCTAGAGAGCCCCACATGAGGTAACGCAATGTTCACGCAATGCATGCGCCTACGCTGTGGCGCTTCCCT
>NZ_JBWKYF010000077.1:0-29755 GCF_059423605.1 Variovorax sp. GW460-12-1-14-LB1 | reverse complement strand
GAAGACCGCTCCCCGACCCCCGCCCAAGCGCCGCGCGGCCGATCTGGCCTACGACGCCATCGAGGCGCTGCTGTCCACCATGCAGCTGGAGCCCGGCAGCCAGATCGTCGAGGCCGAGCTGGCCGAGCGCACGGGCCTGGGCCGCACGCCGGTGCGCGAGGCGCTGATGCGCATGGTGTCGATCGGCCTCATCGTGCAGCAGCCGCGCCGCGGCCTGCTGGTGTCGACCATCGACCTGGCCGACCACCTCGACGTGATCCAGACCCGCCGCGTGCTCGAGCAGCTGATTGCCGCCTGCGCCGCGCGCCGCGCCACCGCGCCGCAGCGCCAGGCCATCGTGCGCTGCGCCGAGGCCATGGTCGAGGCCGCGGGCCGCGGCGACCTGAACGACTACATGCAGGCCGACCGCGCGCTCGACCTCGTCACCCACCACGCGAGCCACAACGACTCGGCGGTGAAGGCGGTGGTGCCGCTGATCGTGCAGTGCCGCCGCTTCTGGTACGCCTACCAGCACGAGGGCGAGATCGTCGAAGGCGCCAACGCGCACCTCGAACTGGCCCAAGGCATCGCCACCGGCGACGAGGCCGCGGCCATCGCGGGCGCCGAGCGGCTCATGGACTACCTCGAAGTCTTCGCCCGGAAAATCATCGACAAGTAGGCCGAAGGGCCTCGCCCGCAGGCGCCCACACCGGGGAACTACGCGTGATCTGCCGGCGCCTTCGCCGCATACTGGCCCGATGGCCGCTGCACCCCGCGCTCGACCCGAAGACTTCTTCACCCCCGACGAGTGGCAATCGCTCACCGCGCGCTCGTCCTGGCGGGGCCTGTGGCTGGTGGCGCACTGCTGGGGCGTGATCGGTGCCGCGATGCTCGTGGGCATCGTGTGGCCGTGGACGATTCCGCTCATGGTGCCGATCATCGGCACGCGCCAGCTGGGCCTGTTCATCCTCATGCACGACGCCGCGCACGCGGGGCTGCACCGCAATCGCAAGGTGAACGACTGGGTCGGCTACTGGCTGTGCTCGCCCACGCTGCGCGACTACCGGCCGTACCACCTGCAGCACCACCGCTTCGTGCAGCAGACCGAAGACCCCGACCTCGTGCTGTCGGCGCCCTTCCCGATCTCGCGCGACTCGATGTGGCGCAAGGTCGTGCGCGACCTGAGCGGTCAGACTTTCTACAAGCAGCGCTTCGGCCACATCGCCGACGGCATTCGTCAACGTGCACCGGGCGAATCGGCGTTGCGCGTGTTCGGGCGCGAGCTGGCGAAGGACAGGCGTTTTCTCATCGGCAACGGCCTGGGCCTGCTGGCCTTCGCCGTGGCGGGCTTCTGGTGGGCCTGGGTGCTGATGTGGCTGCTGCCGATGGCGACCTGGCTGCCGCTCGTGAGCCGCGTGCGCAACATTGCCGAGCATGCGCTGGTGGCGCAGAACGAGGCCGATCCGCTGCGCCAGGCGCGCACCACGCACGCCGGCTGGCTCGAACGCATCTTCGTGGCGCCCTACTGGGTCAACTACCACTGCGAGCACCACATGTTCACCAACCTGCCCTGCTGGGCGCTGCCGAAGGCGCACCGCCTGCTGCAGCGCCAGGGCGCGACCGCGCGCATGGAAGTGCAGCCCGGCTACCTGCAGCTGCTGCGCCGCGCCGCGCCTGTGGGCTGAAACCTCAACGACTCGGTGCGGGCTGCACCGCCGGCACCGGCTGCGCACCGCGCTGCGCCTGCTGGCTCAGCCAGATGCTCGCGATCACGATGCCGATGCCCGCCATCTGCCAGCCCGAGAGGCTCTGGCCCAGCAAGGCCCAGCCCAGGATCACGGCCGTCACCGGGCTCAGGAAGGCCAGCGGCGCGATCGCCGAGGGCTCCAGCCGGGCCACGCCGCGGAACCACACGATGTAGGTGAGCGCGGCGCCGACCAGGCCGAGCCAGGCGAAGCCGACCCAGTTCATCGCCGTGAGCGCGGGCAGCGGCGGTTCCAGCCACAGCGCCACCGGCAGCAGCAGCAGGCCGCCGGCCGTCAGCTGCCAGGCCGTGAAGGTCAGCGCCGACACCGGCGGCTGCCAGCGGCGGCTGAGCACCGTGCCGAAGGCCATCGACACCGCCGCCGCGAGCGCCGCGGCGATGCCCAGCGCGTCGAGCGTGGCGTTCGGCGTGAGCACCAGCAGCGCCACCCCGCCCATGCCGATCACGGCCGCCGCCACCGACAGCGCGCGCACCGGCGCGCCCAGCAGCAGGCCGGCGAGGAACACCACGAACAGCGGCTGCACCGAGGTGATGGTGGCCGCCACGCCGCCCGGCAGCCGGTAGGCGGCCAGGAACAGCATCGCCCACAGCACCGAGAAGTTCAGCGCCCCCAGCAGCAGGATGCGCCCCCACCACGCCCGGGGCGGCAGCTGGCGCACGATGAGCATCAGCAGCAGGCCCGCCGGCAACGCGCGCAGCAGCGCCACCGTCAGCGGGTAGTTCGCCGGCAGCAGCTCGGTGGTCACGATGTAGGTGCTGCCCCAGACCGCGGGCGCGATCGCGGTGAGCAGGAGGTCGGTGGTGCGGGAGGTCATGGCTCGAATCTAGGGCGTTGACCCGTGGTTGTGAATGCTCGAATAATGAATTGATTCTTTACTGACAGTCGTCAATCGAGCGCCGGCCCATGGACCATCTCACCGCCCTCAAGGTCTTTCGCACCACCGCCGCGGCGGGCAGCTTCGCCGGCGCCGCGCGGCAGCTGGGGCTGTCGGCGGCGGCCGTCAGCAAGAACATCGCCGAGCTGGAGGCGCACCTGAAGGTGCGGCTGATCAACCGCACCACGCGCAGCATGAGCCTCACCGAGGCCGGCGCGGCCTACGTGGAGCGGCTCGCGCGCATCCTCGACGACCTGGACGAGGCCGACGCTGCGCTGGCGCCCGTGGGGGCGAGCCCGGGCGGCGTGCTGCGCGTGAGCGCGCCGCTGACCTTCGCGCTGACCTGCATCTCGCCGCACATCCCCGCCTTCCTGGCGCGCCACCCCAACCTGCGGCTCGAGCTGAACCTGCAGGACACCCGCATCCACCTCATCGGCGAAGGCTACGACCTCGCGATCCGCGGCAGCGACCGGCTGGAAGATTCGAGCCTGGTCGCGCGCGAGCTCATGACCATGACCCACGTGCTGTGCGGCGCGCCCGGCTACTTCGCGGCCCACGGCCGGCCCGCCGCGCCGGAAGACCTGAAGGCCCACGAGTGCGTGCAGTTCACGCTGTCGGGCCATGCGAACAAATGGACCTTCCGCCGCGCCGGGCGCAGCGTGGCGGTGCCCATCGACGGGCGCTACAAGGTCAGCTCCAGCATCGCCGTGCGCGACGCGCTGCTCGCCGGCTTCGGCCTGAGCCTGGTGCCGCGCATCTATGTCGAGCAGGAGCTGGCGGCGGGCCGGCTCGAAGCCGTGCTCGCCGACTGGGAGGCCGACCGCACGCCGGTGTACGCCGTGTACCCCTCGCGTCACCTGGCGGCGAAGACGCGGGCCTTTGTCGACTTCCTGCTGGAGCGGTTCGCGGCGCGGTGAGGTGCGCGGGGGCTAGTCGCCCGCCGGCTCGGCGATCTCGGGCGCTTCCCACCCCAGCAGCTCGGCCAGCCGCTGCACGATCCAGCCGGCCTCGGGCACCGACACGCCCGATTCCGGCGTGGCCAGCCCGGCGTGGATGCGCCGCAGGATCTCGCTTTCGACCGGCACCTCGGTGTGGTGCTGGATCTGCGCATGGCCCACGAGGTGGCCGGCGAGGTCTTCGCAGATTTCGTAGCGTGCGCGCACCACGTCGATCGGTTCGCGCAGGCGCTGGCGCGCGTCGCTGTAGACCGCGAAGAACGAGGGCGGGATGTAGATCTGGTTGTCGTCGGACATGGCGGCGCGTGATGCAGGGCAGGCCCTAATGACAAAACGCGCCCGGGGGCGCGTTCGTCGTGGCTCCGAAGAAAGAGCCGCGGGGGCTGGATCAGCCGCCCTTGCTCGGGCGCTTGCCCGGGTTCTTCTTGCTGCGCGTGGCGGTGCCGCGCTCGAGGCTGATCTTCTGGCCGCCACCGTTGCGCGGCACGGTGTAGCCGGGCATGGGCGTCGGCTTCGGGCTGGCAAGACGGTCGGCTTCGGTACGGATTTTCTTGGGCATGGAAAGCTCGGATAAAAAAGATGTTCGACCCCCGATTAGGCCACATCGGCAGATTTCGTCTGCCAAGCGCCCAAACAGGAGCATGGGAGGGATGTCAGGTCGACTGCGGTGTCAGCAGGCGCACCTTGACGCTCTTGCCCTTCACGCGGCCGTTGCCGAGCTTGCGGGCGGCTTCTTCGGCAATGCCGCGGTCCACCGCGACATAGGTCGAGAACTCGTTGACGTTGATCTTGCCGACCTGGTCCTTGGTGTAGCCGCAGTCGCCGGTCAGCGCGCCCAGCACGTCGCCGGCGCGGATCTTTTCCTTGCGCCCGCCCACGATCTGCAGCGTGGCCATGGGCGGCGTGAGCGGTGCGCCCTTGGCGGGCGTGAGCTCGGCGAGCGGGTGCCATTCGGACTCGCGGCCCTGCAGCTGTTCGATCTTCCCGACGAAGCCCATCTCGTTCATGCTGGCCAGGTTCAGCGCCAGGCCTTCCGAGCCGCCCTGCTGGCCCACGCGGCCGGTGCGGCCCACGCGGTGGATGTGGATTTCGGAATCGGGCGTCACGTCGACGTTGATCACGGCTTCGAGCTGCGCGATGTCCAGGCCGCGCGCCGCCACGTCGGTGGCCACCAGCACCGAGCAGCTGCGGTTGGCGAACTGCACCAGCACCTGGTCGCGCTCGCGCTGCTCCAGCTCGCCGAACAGCGCCATCGCGCTGAAGCCCTGCGCCTGCAGCACGTCGACGAGGTCGCGGCACTGCTGCTTGGTGTTGCAGAAGGCCAGCGTGCTCACGGGACGGAAATGGTCCAGCAGCAGGCTCACGGCGTGCAGCCGCTCGCTGTCTTTCACCTGGTACCAGCGCTGGCGGATCTTGCTGCCTTCATGCTGGGCCTGCACCGTGATCTGCTCGGGGTTCTTCATGAACTGCTGCGCGAGCTTGGCGATGCCTTCGGGGTAGGTGGCCGAGAACAGCAGCGTCTGGCGTTCCTTGGGGCATTGGCGCGCCACCTTCACGATGTCGTCGAAGAAGCCCATGTCGAGCATGCGGTCGGCCTCGTCGAGCACCAGCGTGTTGAGTGCCGAGAGGTCGAGGTTCTCGCGCTCCAGGTGGTCCATGATGCGGCCCGGTGTGCCCACCACGATGTGCGCGCCGTGCTCGAGGCTGGCGATCTGCCCGCGCAGCGCGACGCCGCCGCACAGCGTGACGACCTTGATGTTTTCTTCGGCGCGCGCCAGGCGGCGGATCTCGGTCGTGACCTGGTCGGCCAGCTCGCGCGTGGGGCACAGCACCATCGCCTGGATGGCGAAGCGGCGCGGGTTCAGGTTGGACAGCAGCGCCAGCGCGAAGGCGGCGGTCTTGCCGCTGCCCGTCTTGGCCTGGGCGATCAGGTCCTTGCCGAGCAAGGCGGGCGGCAGCGCGGCGGCCTGGATGGCCGTCATCTGCGTGTAGCCGAGCTGGGTGAGGTTGGCCAGCATCTGGGGCGACAGCGCCAGCGTGGCAAAGCCGTGGGGTTCGGCCTGGAGGCCGCCGGCTGGGGAGGTGGTGGAGTTCATCGTTCGGCAGCCGGAGACAGACAGACAGGAAAACGCAAAGGGAAAAAAGTGACGGCCCGGAAAAGACAAAGGCCTTGCAGGGCCCCCTCCGGGAGGGCGCTCTGCAAGGCCGGCCGGGCGTCGCTCAGCGGCGGGGCGTGTTGTTGCCCGAGTTGGTCGGCGGGGGGCCGCGGCGTTCCAGGTGGCGGAACGTGATGCGGCCCTTGGTCAGGTCGTAGGGCGACAGCTCGAGCGAGACCTTGTCGCCGGCCAGGATGCGGATGTGGTGCTTGCGCATCTTGCCGCCGCTGTAGGCGATCAGCTGGTGGCCGTTGTCGAGCGTGACGCGGTAGCGCGAGTCGGGCAGGACTTCGGTCACTGCGCCGTTCATTTCGATCAGTTCTTCCTTGGGCATGTGTGATTACCTCTGAATCGTTCGATGTGTGTTGGAGATGAAGATGGGCGTGTTGGTTTCAGTCGGCCGGCGGGTCAGCCGGCGTCCAGGAATCTGTCGTTGCGGTGCGGGAAGCAGAAACCTGCCCACCGCGATGCTGTTGCTAAAGTGTCCATGAAGCCTGGGGCGCTGCGTGCCGGTGCGGGGCGCGCAATGCCGAAAAATTAGTGAGAACGGACGCGCCGCACGCGCGATTCGCTTCAACAGGAACGAAGGCAGTGGTGGCATTCATGGGCGCCCGGTCTGGCGCTCCAACACACTGTGAAAGCCGGCGTGGCCCGAGGGCTGGAAACGAGAAGCCTGATGAATCCTGGAACCCGGATTCAGATGGCAACGCAGATCGGCCGGCGGGGGTGACGAAATTCTTCGTCGTGGTATCGAAACGAACCCGACATTATAGCTTGCAGGGCATGACAGTTGCTTGTCTTAAAAACAACGCCCGCATGAAAAAGGCCCCGAAGGGCCGTCCATTCTGCCAAGTCAGCTATTGAAAATATAGCAACCCGCCGCTGGATCAGGCGCAGGCCGGCGCCGTCGATGCCGCAGGCGCCGCCGACTGGGCCCGCCGCGCCGCGCGCCACAGCAGCACCAGCCCCGCCAGCTGGGCGGCGGCGCCCACCCAGCCCACCGCGCTCACGCCGAACCACGCGATGGTCGCGCCGCCCAGCCCCGAGCCCGCCGCGATGCCCAGGTAGACCGCCGAGGCGTTGAGCGACAGCGTCATCGGTGCGCGCTCGGGTGCCAGGCGGATCAGCCGCACCGCCTGCGCCGGGCCGAAGCCCCAGCCGGCGAAGCCCCACAGCGCCGACAGGCCCACGATCAGCGGCAGCGCCAGCCCGCGCGGCAGCATCTGCGCGGCGAACGAGAGCCCGCCCATGATCACCACCAGCGCGAGCGCGAAGCCCCGCGCCATGCGGTCGGCGCCGAAACGGTCGGTGGCCCAGCCGCCGGTCGCGGTGCCCAGCGCGGCGGCCACGCCGATCGCGAAGAACACCGCGCCCACGCCCTCGGCCCCGAAGCCCAGCGTGTGCCCGAGGAACAGCGCGATGTAGGTGTAGAAGCTGAAGCCGCCCGTGGCCCACAGCACGGTGGCCAGCAGCGCCGGCGCCACGCCGGGCTCGCGCGCCACGGCGAAGGCCGAGGTGCGCGGGGCCGCGTCAGTGGGGGCCTGCGCCAGCGTGCGCGGCAGCCCCACGAACAGGCCCCAGGTGGCCAGCGCCGCCACCGCGGCGATCAGCAGGTAGGCCGTGCGCCAGCCGCCCCAGCCCGCGATCCAGGCGCCCAGCGGCACGCCGAGCGCCACCGCCACGGTGCCGCCGCCGGTCACGATGGCCAGCGCCCGCCCGCGCAGCGCGGGCGACACCATCGCCGCCGCCACCGCGCTGGCCGTCGGCAGGAACACGCCCGCCACCAGCCCGAGCGCGACGCGCGCCAGGGCCAGCTGCGCGATGCCGTGCGCCATCGAGGCCGCCGCCGTGAGGCCCGCGAAGGTCGCCAGGCTGGCGATGAGCAGCGGGCGGCGCCCGAAGCGCGCGAGCAGCGCGGCCATCAGCGGCGAGCCGATCGCATAGCTCAGCGCGAACAGCAGCACCAGCTGGCCGGCCCGTGCGGCGCTGACCTGCAGGTCGGCCGCCAGCACCGGCAGCAGGCCGGCGACCATGAAGCTTTCGGTGCCGATGGCGAAGGCGCCCAGCGCGAGCCAGGCCAGGCCCAGGGGCAGGCGTTCGGCGGGCGGTCGCTGTGAGGTTTCAGGAGCGGTGTGCATGGTGAAGGACTCCATGTGGGTGTTCCAAGGCCTCCAGAATAGGATTGCAGGCGGCTCTTCAAAAGAACCACAATCGGCAAAGATCATGGAGCCACTTTTCGAGCTTGCCCTGCGCATGCCGGCCGCCGGTTCGCGCGACCTGCTGCGCGCGCTGCACCGCCAGCTGCGCGACGCCATCCTCGATGGCCGGCTGCAGCCCGGCGCGCGCCTGCCCGCCACGCGCGCGCTGGCGCAGCGGCTGGGTGTGTCGCGCAACACCATGCTGGCGGCCTACGACCTGCTGCTGAGCGAGGGCTACCTGCTGGCGCGCCCGGGCTCCGGCACCTTCGTGGCCGACACGCTGCCCGCGCTGCGACGCGGCCGGACCGCGCCGAAAGACGCCAACGTCGCGCCCCGGCGCGATCCGCGGCTGGTGCCGCTGAACGTGCCTGGCGCCGACCTCGCCCCCACGCTGCAGCCGCGGGCCGCGCGCGACGACTTCCGCGTCGGCCTGCCCGACGTCGGCGCCTTTCCGTTCGACATCTGGCGCCGCCTGTCCGACCGCGCGCTGCGCCGCGTGGCGCGCCAGACCGCCGACTACGCCGACCCGCAGGGCCAGGGCGCCCTGCGCGAGGCGATCGCGGCGCACGTGTCGTTCACGCGCGCGGTCGGCTGCACGGCCGACGACATCGTGGTCACGGCCGGCGCGCAGCAGGCCTTCGGGCTGCTCGCGCGCATCCTCGTCGTGCCGGGGCGCACGGTGGTGGCGGTCGAGCAGCTGTTCTACCCCTCGCTGCGCGAGGCCATGCTGGCGGCCGGCGCGAAAGTGGTCACGGTGCCGACCGACGACGAAGGCCTGTGCGTGGACCGCATCCCGCCCGAGGCGCGCGTGGTCTGCGTGACGCCTTCGCACCAGTTCCCGACCGGCGTGGCGATGTCGCCGCCGCGCCGGGCCGCCCTGCTGGCCTTTGCGCGGGCGCGCAACGCCGTGCTCATCGAGGACGACTACGACAGCGAGTTCCGCTTTGCCGGCCGTCCGCTCGACGCGCTGCAGACGCTCGACCGCGCCGGCTCGGTGTTCTACGTCGGCACCTTCTCCAAGAGCCTGTTCCCCGCGCTGCGCCTGGGCTTCGTGGTGGCGCCGCCTTGGGCCCGCGCGGCGCTGGTGCGGGCGCGCGAGCTGGCCGACTGGCACGGCCCGGTGCTCGGGCAGGAGGCGCTCGCGGCCTTCATTGCCGAGGGGCACCTGGCGCGCCACATCCGCCGCATGCGCAAGCTGTACGGCGCACGGCGCAGCGCCCTGCTCGACGCGCTGGCGCGCCACGGCGCGGGCCGGCTGGAGGCGATTCCGTCCGATGCCGGCCTGCACCTGTCGGCCTGGCTGCACGGCGGCGCGCGCGACCATGTGGTGGTCGAGCGTGCCGCGGCGGCCGGCATCACGCTGCCGCCGCTGTCGCGCTTCGCGCCCGATCCGCAGGCGCCCGATGCGCCCAACGGCCTGGCCTTCGGCTTCGGGTTGATCGCGGAGCCGCAGATCGACGGCGCGATACGGCGGCTGGTGCGCCTGCTGTAGCGTGCCGGCTCAGGCGCTGTCCAGCGGCAGCCGGGTCGTGAACTTGGTGGTCGACAGCACGATGTCGCTCGAGTAGTTCTCCAGCTCCAGCGCGTCGCCCAGCTGCTCCTGCGCGAAGGCCTGGTAGTCGGGCAGCGAGCGCGCGCAGATCACGAGCACGAAGTCGGTCTCGCCGGCCACGCAGTGGCACTGCAGCACCTGCGGCAGCGCATGCACCTTGCGCTCGAAGGCCCCGATCGCCTCGCGCGTGGTGCTGCGCAGCGACACGCGCGAGATCACCAGCACCGGAAAGCCCACGCGCGCGGCATCGAGGATCGCCACCTCCTCGCGGATCACGCCCGCGCGCCGCAGCCGCTGCACGCGCTTGAGGCAGGCCGAGGGCGAGAGGTTCACGCGCTCGGCCAGCGTCTGGTTCTGCAGGCCCGCGTCGGCCTGCAGTTCGGCCAGGATGCACTGGTCGATGCGATCGAGGGTGCCGGTTTTCATGGTGCCGCCAGTGTGGCGCAAGGTGCGCGCAATCGGCTTCGTTTTCGGGCCCGCACAACGACACCGGATTTCGCGGCCGATGGCTACGCTGGGGCTCCCCCGACGAACAAGGAGCATCCGATGGCCGAAGGCGCAACCTACGACCCCGTGGTCAGCAAGCACCTCGTGCGCTACGGCATGGGGCTGAGCCCGCATGTCATCGTCAAGGCGCGCGGCGCCACGCTGTGGGATGCGAGCGGGCGCGAGATCCTCGACTTCACCTCGGGCCAGATGTGCGCCACCATCGGCCACAACCACCCGCGCATCGTCGCGGCGATCGAGAAGGCCTGCGAAGGCGCGCTGCACCTGTACAGCGGCTTCGTCGGGCCGGCCGTGCCGGCGCTGGCCGGGCGGCTGGCGGCGATGCTGCCGCCGTCGCTGTCGAAATCGCTGTTCCTGTCCACCGGCGGCGAGGCCAACGAGGCCGCCGCACGCATGGCCCGCGTGACCACCGGCCGCTACGAGATCGTGGGCCTGAACGGCGGCTGGCACGGCGTGAACGGCGGCATGGCTGCGCTCACCTTCGCCGGCCGGCACCACGTCGACTACGGGCCGCGCAAGCCCGGCACCATGTCGATCCCCGCGCCGAACTGCTACCGCTGCCCCATCCGCCATTGCCGCGACGCCTGCGACACCGCCTGCCTCGATGTCGGCTTCGACATGGTCGATGCGCAGTCCAGCGGCTCGCTCGCGGCCTTCATTGCCGAGCCAGTGCTGAGTTCGGGCGGCGTGATCGTGCCGCCCGCCGGCTACTTCCCGAAGCTGCAGGCCAAGTGCCGCGAGCGCGGCATGCTGCTCATCCTGGACGAAGCGCAGACCGCCTTCGGCCGCCTGGGCAGCAATTTCGCGTTCGAGCAGGCGGGCGTGGTGCCCGACTTCCTCACCGTCTCGAAGACGCTGGGCGGCGGCCTGGCGATCGGTGCCACGGTCACCAGCGAGGCGATCGAGCAGGACTGCCACGAGAAGGGCTTCGTGCACGTCACCTCGCACGTGTCCGACCCGCTGCCGGCCGAGGTCGGTCTGGCGGTGCTCGACGTGCTCGAGGAAGAAGGGCTCAACCAGCGCGCCGCCGCCATGGGCGAGCGGCTGAGCCGGGGCCTGGCCACGCTGAAGGCGCGGCACGAGGTGATCGGCGACGTGCGCGGCCACGGCCTGCTGCAGGGCGTGGAACTGGTGAAGGACCGCGAGACCCGCGAACCCGACGCCGAGCGCGGCCGGGCCATCACCGACGCCTGCATGGCGCGCGGCCTGAGCATGAACATCGTGGCCGTCGGCGGCATGGCGGCCGTGTGGCGCATCGCGCCGCCGCTGAACGTGAAGCCGGCGGAAATCGATCGCGGCCTGGAAATACTCGACGACGCGATCCGTTCGACGAGTTAGATCCCGAGCATCCGCCGGTTCGCCGCCACGTCCGCCCCACCGGCCGCGAAGTCGTCGAAGGCGCGATCGGCCACGCGGATGATGTGGTCGCGAATGAACGTGGCGCCTTCGCGCGCGCCGTCTTCCGGGTGCTTGATGCAGCACTCCCATTCGAGCACCGCCCAGCCCGGGAAGTCGTACTGCGCCATCTTCGAGAAGATGGCCTTGAAGTCGACCTGCCCGTCGCCCAGCGAGCGGAAGCGCCCGGCGCGGTTGATCCAGCTCTGGAAGCCGCCGTACACGCCCTGCTTGCCGGTCGGGTTGAACTCGGCGTCCTTCACGTGGAAGAGCTTGATGCGCTCGTGGTAGTGGTCGATGTAGGCCAGGTAATCGAGCTGCTGCAGCACGAAGTGGCTCGGGTCGTACAGCAGGCGGGCGCGCGGGTGGTTGCCCACGCGCTCCAGGAACATCTCGTAGCTCACGCCGTCGTGCAGGTCTTCGCCGGGATGGATCTCGTAGCCCACGTCGACGCCCACGGCATCGAAGGCATCGAGGATCGGGCGCCAGCGGCGCGCCAGTTCGTCGAAGGCCTCCTCGATGAGGCCGGCCGGGCGCGGCGGCCACGAATACAGGTACGGCCAGGCCAGCGCGCCCGAGAAGGTCGCGTGCGCCGTGAGCCCGAGGTTGGCCGAGGCCTTGGCCGCATGGTGCAGTTGCTGCACCGCCCACTGCTGGCGCGCCACGGGGTTGCCGCGCACCTCGGGCGCCGCAAAGCCGTCGAAGCCCGCGTCGTAGGCCGGGTGCACCGCGACCAGCTGGCCCTGCAGGTGGGTCGAGAGCTCGGTGATCTCCAGGCCGTGGCCGGCAAGCAGGCCCTTGATCTCGTCGCAGTAGGTCTTGCTCTCGGCGGCGCGCTTCAGGTCGATGAGGCGCGTGTCCCAGCTGGGGATCTGCACGCCCTTGTAGCCGAGGCCCGCGGCCCATCCGGCGATGGCGTCGAGCGAATGGAACGGGGCCGTGTCGCCCGCGAACTGGGCCAGGAAAATGCCCGGCCCCTTGATCGTCTTCATGCGTGTCTCCTGATGCGCCGCACAGCATACTTCGGGGGTTCGGCTGACACACGACCGAAGTTCGATGGGCGCACAATGAACTTTGTCCACAGGGAACCCATCGACATGTCTCAGCCTGTCGCCGCCCGGCTCAAGATCGGCTTGTCCGCCTGCTTCTCGCACGCCGACCCGGCCCGCTCGCTTTTCACGAACAAGACGCTGCAGTACGTCGAACAATCGATCGCCCACTGGCTCATGTCGGCCGGCGCGATGGTGGTGATGGTGCCCTGCCCCACGGGCGCGACGGCGCGCGGCGACACCAAGCTCTCGCACTACGCCGAGTGGCTCGACGGCGTGGTGATGCACGGCGGCGCCGATGTCTGGCCCGGCAGCTACGGCGAGGAGCCCCTGAAAGACGCCTGGATCGGCGACCAGATCCGCGACCTGTACGACCTCGCGCTGGTGGAAGCCTTCGAGCAGGCCGGCAAGCCGATCTTCGGCGTGTGCCGGGGCCTGCAGCTGATCAACGTGGCCTTCGGCGGCACGCTCTACCAGGACATCGAGGAACAGCACGGCCACCCCGAGACGGTGCGCCACCGCGACCCGGTGACCTACGACCAGAACTTCCACCAGATCGAGATCGTCGAAGGCACGCGCCTAGCGAAGCTGTACCCCGAGGTGCGCACGGCGCGCGTCAACAGCATCCACCACCAGGGCATCAAGGGGCTCGCGCCCGGCTTCGAGGTCGAGGCCTGGAGTCTGCCCGACCGCGTGCCCGAGGCGATTCGCCGCCGGCCCGAGAAGGGGCGCGGCTACATCGCGGCGACCCAGTGGCACCCCGAGTTCCACAAGTACGGCAGCACCGAGACCGTGGACGACACACCGATCCTGCACGACTTCCTGTGGGCCTGCGCCACCGCCCGCGTGGCACCGCGCACCAGCATGCGCGAGATGCAGGGGCGCATTCGCAACCGGGCGGCGCGGTTGCTGCGGCAGGCGTTGTTGCGGCGCTGACGGCTGTTGTTCGGGGCGCGTGCACAGGCCACCGGGTACTTCCCTCCGCGAATGTCCCCCGGCCTTCGGCCTCCTCCTTGATTTCGCTGCGGGAAGCACCCAGTGTCCTGCGCCCGCTGAGCGCTGTCGTTGTGCCGGTCGATCAACGACTGCACTGCCCAACGCTCACGCCGTGTCGCGCAACAGGTGCTTCAGCAGCTTGCCCGTCGCCGTGCGCGGCAGGCTCTCGCGCACTTCGAAGATGCGCGGAATCTTGTAGCGCGCCAGCCGGTCTTCGAGAAAACGCACCAGCTCGCGTGCCTCGAGCGCGCGCCCGCCGCGCGCCACCAGCACCGCCGTCACGGTCTCGCCCCACTCGGGGTGTGGGCGGCCGATGACGGCCACGTCCTGCACGTCGGGGTGGGCGCCCAGCGCGTCTTCCACTTCCTTCGAATAGACGTTCTCGCCGCCCGTGATGATCATGTCGCGCAGCCGGTCGACGATGAACAGGAAGCCGTCCTCGTCCACCCGCGCGAGGTCACCCGTGCGGTACCAGCCTTGCGCGTCGAAGGCCTCGGCGCTCGCCTGCGGGTTGTCGAGGTAGCCCTGCATCACGGCCGGCGAACGCAGGTGGATCTCGCCGACCTCGCCTGCGCCGCAGCGCCGGCCGTCGGGGTGGCGCACCTCGATCGCCACGCCGGGCACGCCCGCGCGGCCGATCGAGCCGGCCTTGGCGATCGCGTCTTCCGGGTAGAGCACCGTGCCCAGTGGGCCCGATTCGGTCATGCCGTAGACCTGCACGAAGCGGTCGCTGCGGTAGCTGTGGGCCAGCTTGCGTGCCATGTCGGCGCCGAGCGGGCCGCCGCCGTAGGCCCACAGGCGCATCGCGCTGAAGTCGTAGCGCTGCACGTCGGGCACCACCGACAGCGGTGCCAGGAAGGCGATGGGCGCGCCGAAGGTGAAGGTGATGCGCTCCTCGGCCAGCGTGTCGAGAAAGGCCTTGGGCGCGTACTCGCGCAGCAGCACGACGGTGCCGCCCATGAGCAGCGTGCCCAGCAGCCAGTTGTTGAGCGGCGACGAATGCCACACCGGCATCGCGACCAGCGTGCGCTCGTTGCGCGACAGCGACATGCCCGCCGCCGTGCACACCGCGGCCATGAACACGTTGCGGTGGCTGTGCAGGCAGCCCTTGGGCTTGCCCGTGGTGCCCGAGGTGTAGAGCACCTGGGCCAGCGTGTCGGTGCCGGGCGCCGGCGCGTCGTCGCCCAGCGGCGCGGCTTGCGCCATCAGGTCGTCGAACATCGGCAGGCCATCGGCGGCGCTGTCGGTCGCGAGCCAGTCGCAGCGGTGCGCGATGCGCGCGGCGACCTGCGTGGCGAGCGTGCCGTCGGCCACGCACAGGCGCACGCCGGCGTGGGCCAGCACGTAGTCGATCTCCGGTGCCTGCAGCTTGTGGTTGACCGGCACCACCGCCGCGCCGAGGCGCCAGGCGCCGAACATCGCGGCGACGAAGCCGACCGTGTTGAAGCACAGCAGCGCGACCTTGTCGCCGGAGCCCACGCCCTGGTCGCGCAGCACGGTGGCGGCGCGGCGCGAGAGCTCGGCGAATTCGGCGTAGGTCCAGGCGCGGCCTGCGGCGCGCAGGCATTCGTGGTCAGGCTGGGTGCGGGCGTGCTGGTCGAGCAGGGAAACGAAATCCATCCGTGTCGGCTCCGTGCTCAGTGCCAGGCGGCGCGCACCAGCGCGCCGGGGTCGCTGGTGCCGGCGCTGATGCCGGTCACCGGGCCCCAGTCGGGATCGAAGCGGCTCGACACGAACGCGGCCGCCGCGAGCGGGCTCGCGTGCTGCAGCATCAGGCCGGCCTGCGCCGCGCGCACCAGCCGCTGCGTGAAGCGGCGCGCCTGGCGTTCCAGGTCCTGCGGCGCCAGCTGCACCATCTGGCGCAGCGCCTGCACCTCGGCCTGCAGGCGCGCTTCGCCGGCGGTCACTTCCTGCAGGTGGTCGAGCACGAGGTGCGCGTCGTCGGGGTTGCGCGACACGGCGCGCAGCACATCGAGGCACATCACGTTGCCCGAGCCTTCCCAGATCGAGTTGACCGGCGCCTCGCGGAACAGGCGGCCCATCGGGCCGTCTTCAACGTAGCCGTTGCCGCCGAACACCTCCATCGCCTCGCCGGTGAGCGCCACCGCGCGCTTGCAGTTCCAGAACTTGGCGGCGGGCGTGAGCAGCCGGCGCCAGGCCGTGTCCAGCGGCGCGGGCGAGCCGAAGCGCGAGGCCAGTTCCATCGCCAGCAGCGTGGCGCTTTCGGTTTCCAGCGCCATGTCGGCCAGCAGCTCGGTCATCACCGGCTGGTCGACCAGCGCCTTGCCGAAGGCAAAACGGTTGCGCGTGTAGTGCAGCGCCTGCGCGAAGCCCTGGCGCATGAAGCCGGCGCTGGCGAGCGCGCAGTCCAGCCGCGTCACGGTCGCCATCTCGATGATGGTCGGGATGCCGCGGCCCTCGTCGCCCACCAGCACGCCCCAGGCCTCCTTGAACTCGACCTCGCTGCTGGAGTTGGAGCGGTTGCCGACCTTGTCCTTCAGGCGCTGGATGTGGATCGCGTTCTTGCTGCCGTCGGGCCGCCAGCGCGGCACGAAGAAGCACGACGAGCCGTGCTCGTCGGTCTTGGCCAGCACCAGGTGGCCGTCGCACATCGGCGCCGAGAAGAACCACTTGTGGCCGGTGATGAGGAACTCTTCGCCCCACGGGCCACTTGCCATGCTCCCCGCGGGCACGGCGCGCGTGGTGTTGGTGCGCACGTCGCTGCCGCCCTGCTTCTCGGTCATGCCCATGCCGACGGTCATCGAGGTCTTGCCTTCGAGCGGGATGTCGCGCGCATCGTGCACGTGGGAGGCGAGCTTGTCGCGCAGGTCGGCGTACAGCGCGGCGTTGCGGCGCATCACGGGGATGCAGGCCTTGGTCATGGTGGTCGGGCAGGTCGAGCCCGACTCGATCTGGCTGTGCATGTACAGCGAGGCGCCGTAGCCCACCCAGGCCGAGGGCCGCTCGTCGAAGAACGGCAGGTTGGCGATGCCGTTGCGCCGCGCGATCGACATCATGGTGTGCCACGCGGGGTGGAACTGCACGCTGTCGATGCGCGTGCCGGTGCGCGAGTGGGTGTGCAGCTCGGGCTCGTGGCGGTTGGCGTCCTCGGCGGCGCGCAGCGTGGCCTCGGCGCCGTACTCGGCGCCCTGGCGCACCAGCTCGTCGTCGCGCCAGGCGGCGCCGCCGCGCCCCACCGCGCCGCGCAGGGCGGGGTCGCTGGTGTAGACGTTGTAGTCCTTGAGCTCGGGGACCTGGTTGTCGGGGTGGATGCCGGTGGTGGTCATGGCGTTGTCTCCGTGAATCGGTGAAAGAGGGGCGTGTTCAGGCGGCGGCAGCGCGTTCGCGCACCACCAGCGTCTGGGTCGCGAGGCCGATGAGGCCGCGCGTGTCGTACAGGTGGGACACCGTGAGGCCCGCGCCGCCGGCGTGCATCTCGGTGCTGGCGCGCAGGCCGATCCACTCGCCCTCGGGCACGCGGAACAGGTTCAGGCTCAGGTCGGCGTTCGAGAACAGGAAGTCGGCGGGCGACAGCACCCAGCTCAGCCCGTTGCCGAAGTCGGCCGCCGCCGCCGCGCGCATCGCGGGCGAGGTGGCCACGCCGCGCACCAGCGGCACCGCCAGCCGGAACCACGCGGCGCCCGCGCCGGGCTGCGCGATGTCGCCCTGCGCCAGGCGCGACTCGACGGCGGTCTGGTGGAACGAGAGGCCGTCGGGCAGGCCGGGAATGCGCAGGCGCTCGGTGCAGTCTTCGGGCAGCGGGCGCAGTTCGCGCGGCGCGTCGCCTGCGGGCAGGTTCGCCGGCAAGGTCAGCGGCGAGGTCTTCAGCAGCAGCGCGTGCGCGCGGGCCACCACCGTGTCGCCCGCGAGCAGGTCGATGCCCACGCGCACCGTGGCGCGCGAGGCCTGCGACTGCGTGCGCGTGGTCAGCGGCGCCACCGGCACCGGCCTCACCAGTTCGAGCGTGAGCCGCGCCAGCTGCCAGCCGGGGCCGGGCGCCGCGCGTTCGGCGATGTGCGCGAGCAGCGCGGCGGGCGCGCCGCCATGCTGCGCGCGCGGGTCCCAGGGGCCGCGCGAGAGCGCGTCGGGCAGCCACGCATCGCCCTCGCCGGTGTAGACGGCGGGGGGCGTTGTCTCGGGGGCGCGGTCGGGCGAGGTCATTGCAGAATGCCTTTCGATGGGATCAAAAATTCTAGGAACAACCCGCCCGCGAGGTGTTCGGGTTCGGCGGCCATGACCGGCGCCCGCGCACCCGCCGCCGCCCCGAGGAGGAAGCCGCGCCAGTCCCGCGCGCGCCACACCTCGCAGGCGCTGCAGGAAGCCTTTGTTCGGCTTTTGGTCGAGAAGGGCTACGCCGCCATCACGATCCGCGAGATCGTGGCCGTGGCGGGCACGGGCCTGGGCAGCTTCTACGAGTACTTCGAAAACAAGGAGGACCTGGCGCGCGTGTGCCTGCACCTGCGCTCCAAGGCGCTGCTGCTGGACATGCGCGCGGTCGTGGCCACGAACGAAGGCCGACCGTGGCGCGAGATCGTCGACGCGGTGATCGATGCGCAGCTCGACGCGCACCGCACGCAGCCCGTGGCCTGGGGCGCGCACTACCTGCTGGAGCGCCACCTCTCCAGCCCCGAGGCCTACCGCAAGATGTACGACCGCTTCGTGGCCGAATGGGTGGGCGTGCTGGACGCGGCGGGCGACGTGAAGGCCGACGCCCCGCAGAAGAAGGAAGCGGCACGCGTGTGCCAGACCATCATCTACGGCCTGGTCGCGCACACCCACATCGGCACGGGCGGGCGGCCCGACCTGCAGACGCTGTCACGCCAGTTGCGCGATGCGCTGCGGGGCTACCTGGCGACGGTGGCCTGAGGCTCTCGCTCAGCGCGACGACTTGTTCGTCGTGCCGCTGACGCCGGCGTCGATGGTGCCGAACACCGTCACGCCGCTGCCCGATGAAGACGTGGAGGAGGACGAAGACGGCGACGGCGCGGTGCCGGCGCAGCCCGAGACCAGCAGACCGGTCGCAAGGACGGCGAGGGCGGCAAGGATCGACTTCACGGCAGGACTCCAGAAAACTAAGGACGTCCCACTATAGGCCGGGGCCCCCGGCCGCCCTGTAACAAAGACACCAGCCCCTGCAGGGGCGGCGTTGTTCAGCCTGCCACGCGCGGGTCGGTCGCCAGCAGCATCTCGACCATCGAACGCAGGTCGGCCTGCAGCCGCGTGGCGCCGGCTTCGTCGAGCGCCAGCGTGGCCTCGTCCATGTAGAGCTTGCGGTTGATCTCGACCTGGATGCTGTGCCGGTTCGCCGCCGGGTCGCCGTGGCGGCGCACCAGCTCCACGCCCTTGTACGGGTGGTTGTAGTCCACGCTGTAGCCGCATGCGCGCAGGTGCGCGCACAGCCGCTGCGACAGCGCCGGGTCGGCCGTGCTGCCGTCGCGGTCGCCGATCACGAAGTCCGCGTGCGCCAGGCCCGGGAAGTCGGTCGCGTGGCTGCCCGCGATGGCGGGCATCGAGTGGCAGTTGATGTGGATGCTGTAGCCGTGCCGCGCATGCGCCTCGTCGATGGCCTGCGCCACCGCTGCGTGGTACGGGCGCCAGCACTGGTCGATGCGCTGGCGCACCTCGGCCACCGTGAGCGGCCGGTCGTAGATCGGCAGGCCCTCGTCGGTGAGCTTCCAGATCAGGCCCTTGCCCAGGCGCACCTTCGACAGCACGCGCGGGTCGGTCGACACCGGGTCGGTCCACGGGCCGTCGAGCATGGTGGTGTCGACCTCGGTCATGTCGCGGTTGGCGTCGAGGTAGCTGCGCGGAAAGTGCGCCTCGATCCAGGCGGCGCCCCTGTCGCTCGCGAAGGCGTAGAGCTTCTCGACGTGGGTGTCTTCGGCCCGGCGCAGCGTGGCGAGCTCGCACACGGGCCGGAAGTCCTCGGGGTAGACGGTGCCGCTGTGCGGGGAGTCCAGCACCAGCGGGGTGTGCCCGGCGACGCTCGTCACCTGGGCGCGGGTTTGAATCAGTTTCAGGACTGGATGCATAGGCGGTGTCGGTCAGTCCAATCGGATGCGCGCGAAGGCGGCCACCTTCTTCATCTTCTCGATCTCGCTCGCGATCTGCTTCGTGAACTCGGCCGGCGTGGTGCCCGAGGCGTACAGCCCCTGCAGCGCCAGGCGCTCGCGCACCGCGGGGTCCTTCAGCGCCGTGGCCACGGCCTGCTGCATGCGCAGCACCAGCTCGGGCGGCGTGCCGGCGGGCGCGATCATGCCGAACCACGAGGGGTCGTTGCTGGCCGCGTAGCCCAGCTCGCCATACGTCGGCACCTCGGGCAGCACGTCGAGGCGGCCGCTCCAGGACACGGCCAGCGCCTTCAGCTTGCCGGCCTTCACGTGCGGCAGCGACGAGGCCACCTGGTCGAAGTACACCGGCACCTGGCCCGCGAGCACGTCGTTGATGGCCGGGCCCGCACCGCGGTAGGGGATGTGCACCATCGAGGTTCCGGTGCTGCTCTTGAACAGCTCGCCCCACATGTGGCCGATGGTGCCGTTGCCCGGCGAGGCGTACGACACCTTGCCCGGGTTGGCCTTCAGGTACTTCACGAGTTCCGCGAAGCTGCCCACCGGCAGCACGGCCGGGTTGATGACGATCACGCCCGGCGCCTTCACCAGCTCGGTCACGGCGGCAAAGCCCTTGATCGGGTCGTAGGGCAGCTTCTGGTACACGGCCGGGTTCACGCCGTGCGTGGACAGCGTGGCCACGCCGAAGCTCAGGCCGTCGGGCGTGGCGCGTGCCAGCTCGGCCATGCCGATCGAGCCGCCCGCGCCGGCGCGGTTGTCGATCACCACGGGCTGCTGGAGGATCTTGGCCAGGGGCTCGGAGAGCACGCGGGCCGTGATGTCGGTGGCGCCACCGGGCGGGAAAGGCACGACCAGGCGGATCGGCTTGCCTTGGGCAAAGGATATTCCTGGGGCGAAAGAAACGGCAGCCAGGGTGGAGAGGAAATGACGACGTTGCATGAGGGTTCTTCCAATGGAACGATGAGTGAATGTGCAAAGCTGCAGCTCACCTGAAGCAAAGGATATACCCGATATCATTCCAATCTGGAATGACTTGATGGGCTCCCCCATGCCGCTGCGACGCCTCAACCCGCCCCTGAACCTGCTGCGCGCCTTCTCCACCGTGGTGCGCTTCGGCAGCGTCTCGCGCGCGGCCGAGGCGCTGCACCTCACGCAGGGCGCGGTGAGCAAGCAGGTGCAGGAGCTCGAGCGCTGGATCGGCGCACCGCTGTTCGAGCGCAGCCGCAAGCGCCTGGCGCTCACGCCGGCCGGCGAGCGCTACGAGAAGGCGGTGCGCGCCCTGCTGGCGCAGCTGGAGGCGGCCACGCTGGAGCTCATCACCAGCGGCGACGGCGGCGGTGCGCTGCACCTGTCGACCCTGCCCACCTTCGGCGCCAAGTGGCTGATTCCGCGCTTGCCCGATTTCCAGCAGCGGCACCCGCAGATCACGCTGCATTTCGTGCCCTTCGTGCACGGCTACGACTTCGAGCGGCCCGAGCTCGACTGCGCCATCCTGTTCGGCGACGGCCACTGGCCCGGCGCGCGCTCGCACTACCTCGCGGGGCAGGACGTGGCGCTGATCGCGCCGCGCGCCGCGCAGGCCGAGGCCGCCATCCGCACGCCGCAGGACGTGGCGCGCTGCACCCTGCTGCGCCATGTGAGCGTGCCGCAGTCGTGGCTGCACTGGAGCGAGGCGCACGGCGTGCGCGGGCTCGACCCGCTGGCCGGCCTGCAGTTCGACCAGTTCCAGACCATGATCCGCGCCGTCATGGCCGGCATGGGCGTGGCGCTGGTGCCGCGCTGCCTGGTGCAGGACGAGATCACGTCGGGGCTGGTGGAAGAGCCGCTGCCCAACGGCGGCTACCGGGGCAGCGAGGGCTACTGGTTCTGCTACCCCGAGGGGCGCGGCCAGCTGGCCACGCTGGACCATTTCCGCCACTGGCTGCTGGCCGAGGTCGACCGCAGCGGGGAAGCGACGGCGCTGCCGCTGGCTGCGCCGGCCTGAGAAGTTACTCGGGCTTCGCGCCCGACGCCTTCACCGCCGCACCCCAGAGCCCGATCTCGCTCGCCACGAAGCGATCGAATTCGGCGCCGCTCGTCGGCGCCGGCTCGGAGCCCCGGTCGCGGATGAAGCGCGCCATCTGCTCGCTCTTGAGGATGTCGGTCACTTCGTGGTTCAGCCGCGCCACGATCTCGGGCGGCGTGCCGCGCGGCGCCATCAGGCCCAGCCAGCCGACGGCCTCGAAGTTCTTCGTGCCGGCCACGCCGCTCTCGCGCACGGTGGGCACCTCGGGCAATTGCGACGAGCGCGTGGCCGACGTCACCGCCAGCGCAACCGCCTTGCCCGCCTTGATGTGCGGCAGCGCGGCCGTCACCGAATCGACCATCAGCGGCACCTGGTTGCCCAGGAAGTCCGCCTGCGCCGGCCCGCTGCCCCGGTACGGAATGTGCGTGATGAACACATGCGCCGCCGACTTGTACATTTCGCCCGACAGGTGCTGCGTGCCGCCGATGCCGGCGCTCGCGTAGCTCAGCTTGCCGGGTTCGGCCTTGGCGCGCGCCGTGAGCTCGGCCAGCGTGCGGATGCCGCTTTCGGGCGTGGCCAGGAACACCAGCGGCACCTTCGCGATGAGCGAGATGCCGACCAGGTCCTTGCGCGGGTCGAAGCCCGGCTTGGCGTAGAGCGTCTGGTTCACCGCCATCGCGCTGCCGGCCACCACGAGCGTGTAGCCGTCGGGCGGTGCGCGCACCACGAACTCGGTGCCGATGTTGCTGCCCGCGCCCGCCTTGTTGTCGACGATCACGGGCTGGCCCAGCCGCTTGCCGAGCTGTTCGGCGAGCGCGCGGGCAAAGATGTCGGTGGCCTGCCCGGGTGGGAAGGGCACGACGAGCTTGACGGGCTTGTCAGGCCACGCGGCGGCCTGGGCCAGGCCCGCGCCGCCCAGCAGCATCGCTGCACACAGGGCGGTGGCGAGGTGTCGGCGCTGCATGCGTCGTCAGGCCGCGTCGGGCGCCGAGAGGTGCTTGCCCACGATGCCCGCGAGTTCGAACATCGTCACCTGGTCCTTGCCGAACACCGGCTTGAGCTTGGCGTCGGCGTTGATCGCGCGCTTGTTGGTCGCGTCCTGCAGGCCGTTGGCCTTGATGTAGTCCCACAGCTTCTTGATGACCTCGGTGCGCGCCACCGGTTCGGCGCCGATCACCGCGGCCAGCGAGTCGCTGGGCTTGAGGCCCGCGCCCGGCTTGCGCGGCTTGGCCGCCTTCTTCTCGGCCGGTGCCTTCTTGGCGGCGGGCGTCTTCTTCGCCGCGACCTTCTTGGCTGCCGCGGTTTTCGCGGCCGGCTTGCCGAAGGTCTTGCGCGGCGGGAACTTGCTGCCGCCTTCGCGCGGTGCGAACTCGAAGGTCACCTTGCCTTCTTCGGCGTTCCACGTGAGGAAGGCCTTGAAGGCGCGGCGCGTGCGCATCGAGACGAACTTGTCGAGCAGGTCGGTCTTGCCGGTGGCCAGCAGCTTTTCCATCTGGTCGCGCTCGACCGGCTGCTGCAGGATGATCTTGCCGGTCTTGAAGGTGCAGCTCGGGGTCGGCTGCTCGTTCGTCGGCACCGACTTCTCGCAGACGTAGTTGCTGCCGTGATCGAACACCGGCGCACCGCAGACCGGGCACGGGCCCACGGTGTCCTGCTGGCTGAAGTCGACGATCTCGCCGCTGTCTTCGTTCTTGTCGTCGCCGAAGTCGAACTCGAGCTTCCAGTTCTTGGCTTCTTCCCCGTCGTACTTGAGGATGATCTCGGCGGTGAAGGGCCAGCCCGCCTTGGAGCGGAAGCCTTCGAGCGGGCCGATGTGCTTGTTGGCCAGCAGCTGCTCGGCCTCGGCCACCTCGAAGGTGCGCCCCGCCGGCGACTTGCCGAACGAGAAGCCGCAGGCGTCCTCGCCCGTGCCGCTCTTGCCGGTGCAGCCGTAGCGGCGGTAGTTCTCCTTCACCACGCCGCCGCAGTTCGGGCAGGGCGTGGCGAGCGTGGCGTAGTCGCCCGGCACGGTGTCGCGGTCGTACTCCTTGGCCTTCTTGACGATGTGCTCCGTCATCTCGGCGATCTCGCGCATGAAGGCGTCGCGGCTCAGGGCGCCCTTCTCCATCTGCGCGAGCTTGTACTCCCACTCGCCCGTGAGTTCGGCCTTGGACAGTTCTTCCACGCCCAGGCCGCGCAGCAGCGTCATGAGCTGGAAGGCCTTGGCGGTCGGGATGAGCTCGCGGCCTTCGCGCAGCATGTACTTCTCGGCGATCAGCCCTTCGATGGTGGCTGCGCGCGTGGCTGGCGTGCCCAGGCCCTTTTCCTGCATGGCCTCGCGCAGCTCGTCGTCGTCGATGGTCTTGCCGGCGCCTTCCATGGCGCCCAGCAGGGTGGCTTCCGAATAGCGTGCGGGCGGGCGCGTCTTCAGGCCCTTGAGGTCGGCCGACTCGTTCTGCACGATCTCGCCCGGCTTCACCGGCACGAGGCGCTTGCCGTCCTTGTCGTCTTCCTTCTCGTCGTCCTGGGCTTCCTTGCCGTAGATGGCGAGCCAGCCCGGCTTGACCAGCACCTTGCCGTCGGTGCGGAAGGGGTACTTCTTGCCGCCCTGCTCCACCGTGCTGATGCGCGTGGTCACCTGGTGCTCGGCGCTCGGGAAGAACACCGACAGGAAGCGGCGCACCACGAAGTCATAGAGCTTCTGCTCGGCTTCGCTCAGCCCGCTCGGGGCCTGCAGCGTCGGGATGATGGCGAAGTGATCCGACACCTTGGCGTTGTCGAAGATGCGCTTGTTGGGCTTGACGTAGTTGCCGTCGACCGCCTGCTGCGCGAACGGCGCCAGATGCTTCATGCCGCTGCTGGCGAGCATCTCCATGGTCTGCTTGACGACCGGCAGATAGTCTTCCGGCAGTGCGCGCGAATCGGTACGCGGGTAGGTCAGCGCCTTGTGGCGTTCGTACAGGCTCTGCGCCAGCGCGAGCGTGGTCTTGGCGCTGAAGCCGAAGCGGCCGTTGGCCTCGCGCTGCAGCGAGGTCAGGTCGAACAGCGCGGGCGAGGCCTGCGTGGTGGGCTTGCTCTCTTCGGTGACCGTGGCGGGCTTGCCGCGCGAAGCGTCGGCGATGGCGCGGGCTTCCTGCTCGGACCACACGCGGTCGGCGCGCTGCTCGGCATCGGGTTCGCCGTTGGCCAGCAGCGGCGCGTTGGCTTTCTTCCAGTCGGGGTTGAACCACTTGCCGGGGTACTGGCCGGCCTCGGCCGCGAAGCTGCCGTGGATTTCCCAGTACTCGCGCGAAACGAACTTGCGGATCTGCTCCTCGCGCTCCACGACGACGGACAGCGTCGGCGTCTGCACGCGGCCCACGGTCGTGAGGAAGAAGCCGCCGTCGCGCGAATTGAACGCGGTCATGGCGCGCGTGCCGTTGATGCCCACCAGCCAGTCGGCCTCGGAGCGCGAACGCGCGGCGTCGGCCAGGCCCTGCATCTGCTTTTCGGTGCGCAGCGCGTCGAAGCCGTCGCGGATCGCCTGCGGCGTCATCGACTGCAGCCACAGCCGCTTCACCGGCTTGCCCAGCGGGCTCTTGCCGCCGGCGTACTGCTCGATGAGGCGGAAGATCAGCTCGCCCTCGCGGCCCGCGTCGCAGGCGTTGATGAGCTGCGTCACGTCCTTGCGCTTGGCCTGCTTGACCACGGCGTTCAGGCGCGTCTTGGTCTTGTCGACCGGCTTGAGGTCGAAGTGCGGCGGGATCACCGGCAGGTTGGCGAAGCTCCACTTGCCGCGCTTGACGTCGAATTCCTCCGGGGCCTGGATCTCGACCAGGTGGCCCACGGCGCTGGTCACGACGTAGGTGTCGTTCTCGAAATGCTCGTCATGTTTGTCGAACTTGCCGGCCACCGGCGTGAGGGCCCGGACGATGTCCTGGGCCACCGACGGCTTTTCTGCGATTACCAAAGTCTTTGTCATCTGAGGGCTCTCTATACTCTGCGGCTTCCGCGTGCGCACGCGCGCACACGCATGTGTGCATATTCAACCTAACAGACTTCGGCGATGCCTTCCAAATCCCCACTTTCCGCCGGCCGCGACAAGGAAGCCGCCCCCGTGACCGAGCCGGAGGCACGGTCCGCCGCCACGCGCTCCGGCGGCCGGCGCATCCAGATGCGCCGCTCGGACGTCCATGGCAACGGCGTGTTCGCCCTGCAGGACCTGGCCGAAGGTGAAACGCTGATCGAATACAAGGGCGAGGTCATCAGCTGGAAAGAGGCGCTGCGCCGCCACCCGCACGACCCGACCCAGCCGAACCACACCTTCTACTTCCACATCGACGACGGCCGCGTGATCGATGGCAATGTGAAGGGCAACGACGCGCGCTGGATCAATCACTCGTGCGAGCCGAACTGCGAGGCCGACGAAGTCGATGGGCGCGTTTATATCAAGGCCCTGAGAAACATCGCCGCCGGCGAGGAACTCAATTACGACTACGGCCTGATCATCGACGAGCCGTACACCGAGAAGCTGCTGTCCGAGTTCCCGTGCTGGTGCGGCTCCGAGATGTGCCGCGGCACGCTGCTGACGCCCAAGGACGAGGACGAGGAAAAAGACAAGAAGAAAAAGAAGAAGGCCAAAAAGAAGGCTGAGAAGAAGAAGGCCGAGGCCAAGGAAGCGAAGAAGGCTGAAAAGAAAGCCGAGAAGAAAAAAGCGGACAAGAAGGCCGACAAGAAAAAGGCCGACGGCAAGAAGAAGTCCAAGGGCGACGCCCCGGCCGCCGCCGGAGACTGACGATGGGCACGACGCCGGCCAGCGCCTGGTTCGAAGACCGGATCGCCGCGACGGTCGCGCCGCTGCTGCCCGGCTTCGCGGTCGAGGCCGTGGCCGAAATCGATTCCACCAACACCGAGCTGATGCGCCGTGCGCGCGCCGGCCGCACCGACCCCGTGCTGCTCGTGGCCGAGCGCCAGACGGCCGGGCGCGGCCGCCTCGGCCGCCCGTGGCAGAGCGCGCAGCAGCCCGAGGCGCCCGCCTCGCTCACCTTTTCGCTCGGCCTGCCGCTGGCACCGGCCGACTGGTCGGGCCTGTCGCTGGCCGTGGGCGTGAGCGTGGCCGAAAGCCTCGACCCGACGGGCGCGCACCAGGTCGGCCTCAAGTGGCCCAACGACATCTGGGTGAACGACCGCAAGCTGGTCGGCATCCTCATCGAAACCGCGATGCCGCAGACGGCGCGGCCCGACGCCGCGCGCTACCTCGTGGTCGGCATCGGCATCAACATCGGCCCGCGCGAGGGCGACGGCATGCGCACGCCGCCGGCCTGGCTGCGTCAGTGGCAGCCCGACGCATCCGCCCCCGAGGTGCTGCAGGCGCTGGCCGAGCCGCTGGTGCGCAGCGTGCTTGCCTTCGAGGCGCAGGGCTTCGCGCCCTTTGCCGAACGCTTCGCGGCGCGCGACGTGCTGCGCGGGCGCGAGGTGACGCTCAGCGACGGCACCGCGGGCCTGTGCGAAGGCGTGGCCTGGGGCGGCGAGCTGCAGGTGCGCACCGACGCCGGCCTGCAACTGATCTCGAGCGACGAAGTGAGCGTGCGCCCGCGCGGCATGTCTTTCTGAGCGAGGGCATGAAGCTGCGCCTGGTCCTCATCGCCCTGCTCGCCGCCAACGCGGGCTACTGGCTGTGGACGCGCGGCGACCTGGCCGGCTTCGGGCTTGCGCCCGCGGCGCTCGACGAGCGCGAGCCGCAGCGCATGGCGCGGCAGATCCACCCCGAGTGGGTGCAGATCCGCAAGGAAGCCAAGCCTTCGGGCACGCCCGCGCCCTGAGTTGATCAGGCGGCGGCAGCGCGCGCGAACATGCGCCGCGCCTTGGCCAGCGCGGTTTGCAGTTTCTCTTCGGACGGCGGCTCGTGTGAGCTGGAACTCAGGCCGAACTTCTTGCCCGCGATCTCCTGCACCGCGACCAGGATGCCGCCCAGCACGGCCGGATCGGTCTCGGTGTCGAGCGCCTGGCGCAAGGGCTCGAGCGCCTTGGGCGCAGCGCTGCGGCGGTTGAACACGATCTGCATCAGCGCGCTCGCGGCCCATCGGCGGTTCGTGGCGACGACGTCGTGCGCGAGCAGCGGCACCACCTTGGCGATGTCCGTCGTGCCGCCGAGCCAGCCGATCACCCACAACCCCTTGCAGCGCAGGTCGCCGTGCGGTGACGCGAGCGCGGCGCGCGCGAGGGCCGCGGTCTCTTTCAGGCGCCGGCCCTTGCGGTACTTGAAGCCGCCGAGCAGCTGCAGCACCGTGGCCTGCATGGCCGGGTCGGGCTCGCGGTCGAACTGCGCGAGCAGGTGGTCTTCGGCTTCGTCGCCGCGCTCGCCGAACTTGCGGCAGAGCCAGTCGTAGAGCTCGCTGTCCATGCCGGTGTCGTGCAGCAGCGTGTAGTGGAAGGCCAGCGCCTCGGCTGAATCCTGTTCCAGCAGATCGGCGCCGAAGTCGAACATGTCCGACACGTCGGTGTCGAGGCGGATTTCCAGGAAGCGTTGGCGCAGCGTGTCGAGCGGATTCATTCCGACGGAGCCTCCTCGAAGCGCACGGTGAAGAGCGCGCCCGGCGGATGCTTGCCAGGGTGCGCGTCTTCGAGCTTGACCCGTGCGCGGTGCTGGTTGGCGATCTCTCGCACGATCGGCAGGCCCAGCCCGGAGCCGTCGGCCTCGTTGCCGAGCACGCGGTAGAAGGGCTCGAACACCAGCTCGCGGTCGGCCTCGGCGATGCCGGGGCCGTTGTCTTCCACCTGCACCAGCTGCACGTGGCCGAAGGGGTCGGCCAGCACGCGCGCCGTGACCACGCCGGGGCGCTCGGGCGTCGAGGGCGTGTAGTTGAGCGCGTTGTCGACCAGGTTGCGCACCAGCTCCTTGAGCAGCGTCGGGTTGCCGTCGACCATCACGCCGGGCGCGCCGGCCTGGACGCCGTCGTAGCCCAGATCGATGCGCTTCTCGATGGCGCGCGGCACGGCCTCGCGCACCACCTCGATGGTCAGCCGCGCGAGGTCGCAGGGCTGGCAGTGGGTCATGGCGCTGGTGCCCTCGGCGCGCGCCAGCGACAGCAGCTGGTTCACCGTGTGCGTGGCGCGCACGCTGGCGCGGCCGATCTGCTTGAGCGACTGCTTCAACTCGTCGGCGTTGGCGCCCTCGCGCTGCGCCAAGTCGGCCTGCATGCGCAGGCCTGCGAGCGGCGTCTTCAGCTGGTGCGCCGCGTCGGCCAGGAAGCGCTTCTGCGTGAAGATGGAGTCGTTGAGCTTGTCGAGCAGCTCGTTCACCGACGACACCAGCGGCACCACCTCGAGCGGCACCGAGGACTCGTCGAGCGGGCTCAGGTCGCCCGGGCGGCGCTCGCGGATGCGCGCCTCGACCACCGACAGCGGCTTGATGCCGCGCACCAGCGCCAGCCAGATCAGCAGCACCGCCAGCGGCAGGATCGCGAACTGCGGCAGCAGCACGCCCTTGATGATCTCGGTGGCGAGCACCGCCTGCTTCTCGCGCGTCTCGGCCAGCTGCAGCAGCGAGGGCGGCACTTCTTCGCTGCCGCTGGGAATCCACAGCGAGGCCACGCGCACCGGCTGGCCGTGCACGGTGCTGTTGTGCAGCAGGACCACGTTGGTGCCGGGCGGGTCGTCCACGTTGGGCTGCGGCAGGTCGCGCTCGCCGTGCAGCAGCGTGCCGTGGCCGTCGAGCAGCTGGTAGTAGATGTGGCCGGCGTCGTCGGCGCGCAGGATCTCGCGCGCCGACTGCGACAGCACGAAGTGCGTCTGCCCCTGCTTCACCGTGACCAGCTCGGCCAGCACCTTCACGTTGTGCTCCAGCGCGCGGTCGAAGGGCGCGTTGGCGATGCCCTGCGCCACCAGCCAGGTCACGCCGATGCTCACCGGCACGAGCAGCAGCAGCGGCGTGAGCATCCAGTCGAGGATCTCGCCGAACAGGGAGCGCTGGGCGCGCTGGAAGAGCTTCAAGGGAGTTCCTGGCAAGACGAAAGAACGCGTGCGAGCGTGAACTAGTACTGCGATTCGCAGGTGTGACGTTTCATTGACAAGGTGTGACTGGTTGTAGCCTTGACGTGCAGTTTCTGCAATTCAAAAACGTCAGGGAGAAATCATGAAGCAAAAGACCGTGGGCGGCTGCCCCAAGCCGCTCTGGATGGCCGCGACCGTGTTGGCCGCCAGCGTGGGTGTCACCGCATGCGGCGGTGGAGGTGGCGGAGGCGGTGGTGGCATGCCGATGCTGCCGATCGCACCGGTTCCGGCGCCCGCCCCAGCG
>NZ_JBWKYF010000076.1:0-29848 GCF_059423605.1 Variovorax sp. GW460-12-1-14-LB1 | reverse complement strand
CCTGCGCTTCGCCATCCGTGAAGGCGGCCGTACCGTGGGTTCGGGCGTCGTGGCCAAGATCCTCGACATCTAAGCCGAGCGTAAAGAGTACCGGAGGGGTATAGCTCAATTGGCAGAGCGTCGGTCTCCAAAACCGAAGGTTGTAGGTTCGATTCCTACTGCCCCTGCCACCTAGGTGGCACCCCGACAAGCCCATCGCGATCCGATGGGCTTCGGCGTCTCAAGAGACGCATTGAATTGAAGGCCGCGAGGCCACAGGAAATCAGCCGACATGGCCACTTCTCAAATCGAAACCGTGAGCACGGGTGCCGACAAAGCCAAGCTGGCTGCGGCGGTGGTGCTGGCAGTGGGCGCCATCGTGGCGTTCTACCTGCTGTCGCGCCAAGGCTCGCTGGTGCAATGGGCTGCGCTGCTGGTCGGCCTGGCTGCGGCCGTGGGCGCCTTCGGCAGCTCCGAGAATGGCCGTCAGCTGTGGGCTTTCGGTCGTGACTCGTGGCGCGAGGTCAAGAAGGTCGTGTGGCCGACCCGCAAGGAATCGATGCAGATGACGGCCTATGTGTTCGCCTTCGTGGCGATCATGTCCGTCTTCCTCTGGCTCACCGACAAGACGCTCGAATGGGTGTTCTTTGACCTCATTCTGGGCTGGAGAAAATAATGACCGACGACGCAGTTGAAACCACGCAGAGCACGCCGGAAGAGGAGCAGAACCCTCTCCTGACCCCCGCTGCCAACCCTGATCTGCGTTGGTACGTGGTGCATGCCTACTCGGGCATGGAAAAGGCTGTCGAACGCAACATCACCGAGCGCATCACCCGCGCCGGCATGCAGGACAAGTTCGGCCGCATCCTGGTTCCGACCGAAGAAGTGGTCGAGATCAAGAACGGCCAGAAGCGCACCACCGAGCGCCGTTTCTTCCCGGGCTACGTGCTGGTCGAAATGATCATGGACGACGAGAGCTGGCACCTGGTGAAGCACACCAACAAGGTGACGGGTTTCGTGGGCGGTGCCAAGAACCGTCCGGCCCCGATCTCGCAGAAAGAGGTCGAGGACATCGTCAACCAGATGCAGCAGGGCACCGAGAAGCCGCGCCACAAGGTCGAGTTCACCGTGGGTGAGTTCGTGCGCGTCAAGGAAGGCCCGTTCACCGACTTCAATGGCACGGTGGAAGACGTCAACTACGAGAAGAGCAAGGTCAGCGTGTCGGTCATGATTTTCGGCCGCGCCACCCCTGTGGAGCTCGAATTCGGTCAGGTCGAGAAGACCTGATCCCATGGCCTGCCTTCGGGCGGGCCTGCCAGTTTCCGGCTGCGCGTTGTCCGACTCGGCGCGCGGTCTTGATCGAAGAGTCGTTTAACCCCGGGGAGCCGCGGCGAGAGCCAAGGCGATATCACCCGCAAGGAGCAAAGCATGGCGAAAAAAATCGTCGGCTTCATCAAGCTGCAAGTGCCAGCTGGTAAGGCCAACCCGTCCCCGCCGATCGGTCCCGCACTGGGTCAGCGCGGTCTGAACATCATGGAGTTCTGCAAGGCGTTCAACGCGCAAACCCAAGGCGTCGAGCCGGGTCTGCCGCTGCCGGTGGTCATCACCGCGTTCGCTGACAAGAGCTTCACCTTCATCATCAAGACGCCCCCGGCGATCACCTTGATCAAGAAGGCCATCAAGCTGGACAAGGGCTCGGCCCGTCCGCACACCGACAAGGTCGGCAAGATCACGCGCGCTCAGCTCGAAGAAATCGCCAAGGCCAAGATGAAGGACCTGACTGCCGCCGACCTCGACGCAGCAGTTCGCACCATCGCCGGCTCGGCCCGCTCGATGGGCGTGAATGTGGAGGGCGTGTAAATGTCCAAGATCACCAAGAAGCAAAAGTCGCTGCAAGGCAAGGTCGACAGCAACAAGCTGTACCCCCTGGCTGACGCCATCGTCATCGTCAAGGATGCCGCCACCGCCAAGTTCGACGAATCGATCGACGTGGCCGTGCAGCTGGGCATCGACGCGAAGAAGTCGGACCAGGTGGTTCGCGGTGCTGTCGTGCTGCCGAACGGCACCGGCAAGACCAAGCGCGTCGCCGTGTTCGCCCAAGGCGCCAAGGCTGAAGAAGCCAAGGCCGCCGGCGCCGACATCGTCGGCATGGACGACCTGGCTGCGATGGTCAAGGCTGGCGACATGCCTTTCGACGTCGTGATCGCTGCCCCTGACGCCATGCGCGTCGTCGGTACGCTCGGTCAGATCCTCGGCCCGCGTGGCCTGATGCCCAACCCCAAGGTTGGCACCGTGACGCCTGACGTCGCCACCGCTGTCAAGAACGCCAAGGCTGGCCAGGTCCAGTTCCGCGTCGACAAGGCCGGCATCATCCACGGCACGATCGGCCGTCGCTCGTTCGACAACGACAAGCTGCAGGGCAACCTCGCTGCGCTGATCGACGCTCTGGTCAAGGCCAAGCCGGCGACCAGCAAGGGTGTGTACCTGCGCAAGGTGGCTGTGTCGTCGACCATGGGTCTGGGTGTCCGCGTGGACACGCAAACCATCTCGGCGAGCTAAAGAGATTTGCCCGATCCCGCAAGGAGAGGGCAGATGTGGTGGGTCGCGGCAGCTTCGGTTGCCGCGAGCCATCCAAGACCGCTGGTGTGCAGGGCGCTGCACTTAATGGCCGGATCGATCCTTCCGGTATCCAGCGCAGATGGCGACCCCACTGCAAGGAATTTGATTTTTGTTCCGAAACAGTTGGTCGCTGCATGAAGCGCGATCCGAGGCCCCGGCCGAAGGTCGCATTAAAAGGAGTAGACCTTGAGTCTGAATCGCAGTGAGAAAGAAGCGGTCATCAGTGATGTGACCAGCCTCGCCGCAAAAGCTCAAACGCTCGTGATGGCGGAATACCGTGGCATCACGGTGGCCGATATGACCAAACTGCGCAGCGAAGCGCGCAGCAACGGTGTGACCCTGAGTGTTCTGAAGAACACGCTGGCTCGCCGTGCTGTCGCTGGCAGCCCGTTTGAGATCGTCGGCGACCAGATGACCGGTCCGCTGATCTATGGCTTCTCCGAAGACGCTGTGGCTGCCGCAAAGGTGGTGGCCAATTTCGCGAAGACCAACGACAAGTTGGTGATTCGCGGTGGCGCATTCGGTGGCAAGGCCCTGGACGTCGAAGGCGTGAAGCAACTGGCCAACATCCCTTCCAAGGAAGTGCTGCTGGCGCAACTGCTGGGCTTGATGCAATCCCCGATTTCTCGTACCGCCCGCGTGCTCGCGGCGCTGGCCGAGAAGCGTGGTGGTGGCGAAGCTGCACCCGTCGCCGATGCACCGGCAGAAGAAGCGCAGGCCGCCTGAGCGCGCCCTCGTTTTTGAATATTCAACCCAATTGTTAGGAAACAAAAATGGCATTCGATAAAGACGCATTTCTGACCGCGCTCGACGCAATGACGGTCCTGGAACTCAACGACCTGGTGAAGGCCATCGAAGAGAAGTTTGGCGTGAGCGCCGCAGCCATGTCGGCACCCGCTGCCGGCGGTGGCGCTGCTGCTGCAGTCGCTGAAGAGCAAACCGAATTCAACGTCATGCTGATGGATGCTGGCGCGAACAAGGTGTCGGCGATCAAGGCCGTGCGCGAAATCACCGGCCTGGGCCTCAAGGAAGCCAAGGACCTGGTGGAAGCCGCTCCCAAGGCTGTCAAGGAAGGCCTGTCGAAGGCTGACGCTGAAGCCGCCAAGAAGAAGCTGGAAGATGCCGGCGCCAAGGTGGAACTGAAGTAATTCAGACCCCCTAGAGGGCTGGAGGTGCCTGAAAAGGCCCTCCAGCCTTTGCCGCTTTCAGAGCGCACCCAAAAGCCGGCTTGGCGCCGGTTCTTTCAGAGACCGAAAGGTCGATGAAAAAGCAAAAGCCAAGACGTTTTTGAGTGTCTTCTGAACCCGACTGCAGAAGACCCCTTGGTTCGGGCGATGTGCAATGCATCGCCGTCCGCCAACGGCTGGTAGTGGCCAGCCGCCAAGCAGTGGTGCCGTTCGCCCGGCACTGCTGACAAGTCGCTGAAGATCTCAAGCACCGGAGCTCTCATGGCCCAATCGTCCGCGTACAGTTACACCGAACGCAAGCGCATCCGAAAAAGTTTCGGTAACCGCGACAGCGTCGTCGAAATCCCCTACCTGCTGCAGATGCAGAAAGACGCGTACACCGCGTTCCTGCAAGCCGGCATCGCCCCCAAGCACCGCACCGTCGAAGGCCTGCAGGCCGCGTTCGACGCTGCCTTCCCGATCGTCTCGCACAACGGTTTCGTCGAGATGAAGTTCCTCGAGTACAACCTGGCGAAGCCGGCGTTCGATGTGCGCGAGTGCCAGACCCGTGGTCTGACCTTCGCCTCGGCCGTGCGCGCCAAGGTGCAGCTCATCATCTATGACCGCGAGTCGTCGACCTCGCAGTCGAAGGTGGTCAAGGAAGTGAAGGAACAAGAGGTCTACATGGGCGAAGTGCCGCTCATGACCGACAAGGGTTCGTTCATCATCAACGGCACCGAGCGCGTGATCGTCTCGCAGCTGCACCGTTCGCCCGGCGTGTTCTTCGAACACGACAAGGGCAAGACGCACAGCTCGGGCAAGCTGCTGTTCTCGGCCCGCGTGATTCCCTACCGCGGTTCGTGGCTCGACTTCGAGTTCGACCCGAAGGACATGCTGTACTTCCGCGTGGACCGTCGCCGCAAGATGCCGGTCACGATCCTGCTGAAGGCCATCGGCCTGAACCCGGAATCGATCCTCGCGAACTTCTTCGTGAACGACAACTTCCGCCTGATGGACAGCGGCGCGCAGATGGAGTTCGTCTCCGAGCGCCTGCGCGGCGAAGTCGCGCGCTTCGACATCACCGACAAGTCGGGCAAGGTCGTGGTCGCCAAGGACAAGCGCGTCACGGCGCGTCACACGCGTGAGCTCGAGCAGGGCGGCACCACGCACATCAGCGTGCCGGAAGACTTCCTGGTCGGCCGCGTCATCGCTCGCAACATCGTCGACGCCGACTCCGGCGAAATCCTGGCCAAGGCCAACGACGAACTGACCGAAGCGCTGCTCAAGAAGCTGCGCACGGCCGGCGTGCAGGACATTCAGGTCATCTACACGAACGAACTGGACCAGGGCGCGTACATCTCGCAGACGCTGCGCATCGACGAAACGGTGGACGAGTTCGCCGCGCGCGTGGCCATCTACCGCATGATGCGCCCCGGCGAGCCGCCGACGGAAGACGCGGTGCAGGCCCTGTTCCAGCGCCTGTTCTACAACCCGGACACGTACGACCTGTCGCGCGTGGGCCGCATGAAGTTCAATGCCAAGGTCGGCCGCGACGAATCGACCGGCCCGATGGTGCTGACCAACGAAGACATCCTGGCCGTGGTCAAGATCCTCGTGGACCTGCGCAACGGCAACGGCGAAGTCGACGACATCGACCACCTGGGCAACCGCCGCGTGCGTTGCGTCGGCGAACTGGCCGAAAACCAGTACCGCACCGGTCTGGCACGTATCGAGAAGGCCGTGAAGGAACGTCTGGGTCAGGCCGAGCAAGAGCCGCTGATGCCGCACGACCTGATCAACAGCAAGCCGATCTCGGCCGCGCTGAAGGAATTCTTCGGTGCGTCGCAGCTGTCGCAGTTCATGGACCAGACGAACCCGCTGTCCGAAATCACCCACAAGCGCCGCGTGTCGGCCCTTGGCCCGGGCGGTCTGACGCGTGAACGTGCAGGCTTCGAAGTGCGCGACGTGCACGTGACCCACTACGGTCGCGTGTGCCCGATCGAAACGCCTGAAGGCCCGAACATCGGTCTGATCAACTCGCTGGCCCTGTACGCCCGCCTGAACGAATACGGCTTCATCGAGACGCCGTACCGTCGCGTGGTCGACAGCAAGGTCACGATGGACATCGACTACCTGTCGGCCATCGAAGAAGGCAAGTACGTCATCGCCCAGGCCAACGCGGTCTTGGACAAGGACGGCAAGCTGACCGGCGACCTGGTCTCCGCGCGTGAAGCCGGCGAATCGATCCTGGTCGGTGCCGAGCGCATCCAGTACATGGACGTGTCGCCCGCGCAGATCGTGTCGGTGGCCGCCTCGCTCGTGCCGTTCCTGGAGCACGACGACGCGAACCGCGCGTTGATGGGCGCCAACATGCAGCGTCAGGCCGTGCCTGTGCTGCGCCCCGAAAAGCCGATGGTCGGTACCGGCATCGAGCGCGTTTCTGCGGTCGACTCGGGCACCGTGGTCACGGCCACCCGTGGCGGTATCGTCGACTACGTCGATGCGACCCGTGTCGTGGTGCGCGTGAACGACGCCGAAGCGGCAGCCGGTGAAGTCGGTGTGGACATCTACAACCTGATCAAGTATCAGCGTTCGAACCAGAACACCAACATCCACCAGCGCCCCATCGTCAAGCGCGGCGACAAGATCGCCAAGGGCGACGTGGTGGCCGACGGCGCATCGACCGACCTCGGCGAACTGGCCCTGGGCCAGAACATGCTGATCGCGTTCATGCCCTGGAACGGCTACAACTTCGAAGACTCGATCCTGATCTCGGAACGTGTCGTCGCCGAAGACCGCTACACCTCGATCCACATCGAGGAACTGGTGGTGATGGCCCGCGACACGAAGCTGGGCGCCGAAGAAATCACGCGCGACATCCCGAACCTGGCCGAGCAGCAGCTCAACCGCCTCGACGAATCCGGCATCATCTATGTCGGTGCCGAAGTGCAGCCGGGCGACACGCTGGTGGGCAAGGTCACGCCGAAGGGCGAGACCACGCTGACGCCGGAAGAGAAGCTGCTTCGCGCCATCTTCGGCGAGAAGGCTTCCGACGTGAAGGACACCTCGCTGCGCGTGGACCAGGGCTCGCAAGGCACCGTGATCGACGTGCAGGTGTTCACCCGCGAAGGCATCCAGCGCGACAAGCGCGCCCAGCAGATCATCGACGATGAACTCAAGCGCTTCCGCCTCGACCTGAACGACCAGCTGCGCATCGTCGAAGCCGACGCGTTCGACCGTATCGAGAAGCTGCTGACCGGCAAGGTCGCCAACGGCGGCCCGAACAAGCTGGCCAAGGGCACCAAGCTCGACAAGGCCTACCTGTCGTCGGTCGAGAAGTTCCACTGGTTCGACATCCGCCCGGCGGAAGACGACGTGGCTTCGCAGCTCGAGTCGATCAAGAACTCGCTCGAGCAGACGCGCCACAGCTTCGACCTCGCGTTCGAAGAAAAGCGCAAGAAGCTCACGCAGGGCGACGAGCTGCCCGCGGGCGTGCTCAAGATGGTCAAGGTCTACCTGGCCGTCAAGCGCCGCCTGCAACCCGGCGACAAGATGGCCGGCCGTCACGGCAACAAGGGTGTGGTGTCCAAGATCGTTCCGGTCGAAGACATGCCCCACATGGCCGACGGCACGCCGTGCGACATCTGCCTGAACCCGCTGGGCGTGCCTTCGCGGATGAACGTGGGCCAGGTGCTCGAAGTGCATCTGGGCTGGGCCGGCAAGGGCATTGGCCAGCGCATCGGTGACCTGCTGCAGCAAGAGGCCAAGGTGGCCGAGCTGCGCAAGTTCATGGAGCAGCTGTACAACGGCTCGGGCCGCAAGGAAGAGCTCGACCAGCTGAGCGACACCGAGCTGCTCGCCATGGCGGCGAACCTGCAAAGCGGCGCGACCTTCGCGACGCCGGTGTTCGACGGCGCCTCGGAAGAAGAAATCCGCGGCATGCTCAAGCTCGCCTACCCGGACGACATCGCCAAGCTCAAGGGCCTGACCGAGACGCGCACGCAGGCCTACCTGTACGACGGCCGCACCGGCGACCAGTTCGAGCGTCCCGTCACCGTCGGCTACATGCACTTCTTGAAGCTGCACCACTTGGTGGACGACAAGATGCACGCCCGTTCGACCGGCCCGTACTCGCTCGTCACGCAGCAACCGCTGGGCGGCAAGGCGCAGTTCGGCGGCCAGCGTTTCGGTGAAATGGAAGTGTGGGCGCTGGAAGCTTACGGCGCCGCCTACGTCCTGCAGGAAATGCTGACCGTGAAGTCCGACGACGTGCAAGGCCGTACCAAGGTGTACGAAAGCATCGTCAAGGGCGAGCACTCGATCGAAGCCGGCATGCCGGAATCGTTCAACGTGCTGGTCAAGGAAATTCGTTCGCTGGGTCTCGACATCGAGCTCGAGCGTTCCTAAGTTGAAAAGGGAAAGAGTCTTATGAAATCGCTACTCGACCTGTTCAAGCAATTCACGCCCGATGAGCATTTCGATGCCATCAAGATCGGCATGGCTTCGCCCGAGAAGATCCGTTCGTGGTCTTTCGGCGAGGTGAAGAAGCCTGAGACGATCAACTACCGCACGTTCAAGCCCGAGCGCGACGGTCTGTTCTGCGCCAAGATCTTCGGCCCCATCAAGGACTACGAGTGCCTGTGCGGCAAGTACAAGCGCCTGAAGCACCGCGGCGTGATCTGCGAGAAGTGCGGCGTTGAAGTCACGCAGACCAAGGTGCGTCGCGAGCGCATGGGTCACATCGACCTGGCCGCGCCCTGCGCCCACATCTGGTTCCTGAAGTCGCTGCCGTCGCGCCTGGGCCTCGTGCTCGACATGACGCTGCGCGACATCGAACGCGTGCTGTATTTCGAAGCGTACGTGATCACCGACCCCGGCATGACCCCGCTGAAGAAGTTCGGCATCATGTCCGAGGACGACTACGACGCCAAGCGCAAGGAATACGGTGACGAGTTCATCGCCAAGATGGGCGCCGAAGGCATCAAGGACCTGCTCGAAGGCATCGAACTCGACAGCGAGATCGAACGCCTGCGCGGCGACCTGACCGGCTCCGAAGTCAAGGTCAAGAAGAACTCCAAGCGCCTGAAGGTGCTCGAGGCCTTCCGCAAGTCGGGCATCAAGCCCCAGTGGATGGTGCTCGAAGTGCTGCCCGTGCTGCCGCCGGACCTGCGTCCGCTGGTGCCGCTGGACGGCGGCCGCTTCGCGACCTCCGACCTGAACGACCTGTACCGCCGCGTCATCAACCGCAACTCGCGTCTGCGCCGCCTGCTGGAGCTGAAGGCTCCGGAAATCATCGCGCGCAACGAAAAGCGGATGCTGCAGGAAGCTGTCGACTCGCTGCTGGACAACGGCCGCCGTGGCAAGGCCATGACGGGCGCCAACAAGCGCGCGCTGAAGTCGCTGGCCGACATGATCAAGGGCAAGAGCGGTCGTTTCCGCCAGAACCTGCTGGGCAAGCGCGTGGACTACTCGGGCCGTTCGGTCATCGTGGTGGGCCCGACGCTCAAGCTGCACCAGTGCGGCCTGCCCAAGCTGATGGCGCTCGAACTCTTCAAGCCCTTCATCTTCTCGCGCCTCGAAGCCATGGGCATCGCGACCACGATCAAGGCTGCCAAGAAGGAAGTCGAATCGGGCACGCCGGTGGTCTGGGACATCCTGGAAGAAGTGATCAAGGAACACCCGGTCATGCTGAACCGTGCGCCTACGCTGCACCGTTTGGGCATCCAGGCGTTCGAGCCGATCCTGATCGAAGGCAAGGCCATCCAGCTGCACCCGCTCGTTTGCGCGGCCTTCAACGCCGACTTCGACGGCGACCAGATGGCCGTCCACGTGCCGCTGTCGGTGGAAGCGCAGATGGAAGCCCGCACGCTGATGCTGGCCTCCAACAACGTGCTGTTCCCGGCTTCGGGCGAACCGTCGATCGTTCCTTCGCAGGACGTGGTGCTGGGTCTGTACTACACGACCCGCGACCGCATCAACGGCAAGGGCGAGGGCCTGATCTTCTCCGACATCGGTGAAGTGCAGCGCGCGCTGGACGCCAACGAAGTCGAGCTCACCGCCAAGGTCGCGGTGCGTATCACGGAGTACACCAAGGACAAGGAAACCGGCGTGTTCACGCCGTCGACCTCGCTCGTGGACACCACCGTGGGCCGTGCCCTGCTGTCCGAGATCCTGCCGAAGGGCCTGCCGTTCTCGAACATCAACAAGGCGCTGAAGAAGAAGGAAATCTCCAAGCTCATCAACGTCTCGTTCCGCAAGTGCGGCCTGAAAGAGACCGTCGTGTTCGCCGACAAGCTGCTGCAAAACGGCTTCCGCCTGGCGACCAAGGCCGGCATCTCGATCGCGATCGACGACATGCTGGTGCCCGCTGAGAAGCACGGCATCATCGAGCGCTCGGCCAAGGAAGTGAAGGAGATCGAACAGCAGTACGTCTCCGGTCTCGTGACCTCCGGCGAGCGCTACAACAAGGTGGTGGACATCTGGGGCAAGGCCGGCGACGAAGTGTCGAAGGTCATGATGGCCAAGCTGTCCAAGCAGAAGGTCATCGACCGCCACGGCAAGGAAGTCGAGCAGGAGTCGTTCAACTCCATCTACATGATGGCCGACTCCGGCGCCCGCGGTTCCGCAGCGCAGATTCGCCAGGTGGCCGGTATGCGGGGCCTGATGGCCAAGCCGGACGGCTCGATCATCGAGACGCCCATTACCGCGAACTTCCGCGAAGGCCTGAACGTGTTGGAGTACTTCATCTCCACCCACGGTGCCCGTAAGGGTCTGGCCGACACGGCGCTGAAGACGGCGAACTCGGGTTACCTGACCCGTCGTCTGGTCGACGTGACGCAAGACTTGGTCGTGACCGAGCAGGACTGCGGCACGCACGGCGGCTACCTGATGCGCGCCATCGTCGAAGGCGGTGAAGTGATCGAGTCGCTGCGCGACCGAATCCTGGGCCGCTCGGCGGCGGACGACGTGCTGCACCCGGAAAACCGTTCGGTGCTGCTCAAGGCCGGCGAGATGTTCGACGAAGACAACATCGAAGCACTGGAAGCCCAGGGCGTCGACGAAGTCAAGGTCCGCACCGCGCTGACCTGCGAAACGCGTTTCGGCATCTGCGCGACCTGCTACGGCCGCGACCTGGGCCGTGGCGGCCTGATCAACATCGGCGAAGCCGTCGGTGTGATCGCTGCCCAGTCCATCGGCGAACCCGGCACGCAGCTGACGATGCGTACCTTCCACATCGGTGGTGCCGCTTCGCGCGCTGCCATCGCCTCGAGCGTGGAAGCCAAGTCGAACGGCTCCATCGGCTTCAACGCCACGATGCGCTACGTGACCAACAGCAAGGGCGAGCTGGTCGTGATTTCGCGTTCGGGCGAGATCGTCATCCATGACGAGCACGGCCGTGAGCGCGAGCGTCACAAGGTGCCGTACGGCGCCACGCTGACGGTCAAGGCCGACCAGCAGATCAAGGCCGGCCACGTGCTCGCCAACTGGGACCCGCTGACCCGCCCGATCATTACCGAGTTCGCCGGCAAGGCGCAGTTTGAGAACGTCGAGGAAGGCCTGACGGTCGCCAAGCAGGTGGACGAAGTGACCGGTCTGTCGACCCTGGTCGTGATCGACCCGAAGCGCCGCGGCGCTGCCAAGGTCGTGCGTCCGCAGGTCAAGCTGATCGACGCCCAAGGCCTGGAAGTGAAGATCCCCGGCACCGACCACTCGGTGACGATCGGCTTCCCGATCGGCGCCCTGGTGCAGATCCGCGACGGCCAGGACGTGGGCCCCGGCGAAGTGCTGGCACGCATCCCGGTCGAAGGTCAGAAGACCCGAGACATCACCGGCGGTCTGCCGCGCGTGGCCGAGCTGTTCGAAGCCCGTTCGCCGAAGGACAAGGGCATGCTGGCCGAAATGACCGGTACCGTGTCGTTCGGTAAAGAGACCAAGGGCAAGATCCGCCTGCAGATCACCGATCCCGAAGGCGGCGTCTACGAAGACCTCGTGCCGAAGGAAAAGAACATCCTGGTGCACGAAGGCCAGGTGGTGAACAAGGGCGAAAGCGTGGTCGACGGTCCGGCGGACCCGCAGGACATCCTGCGCCTGCTGGGTTCGGAAGAACTCGCGCGCTACATCGTGGACGAAGTGCAGGACGTGTACCGTTTGCAGGGTGTGAAGATCAACGACAAGCACATCGAGGTGATCGTTCGCCAGATGCTGCGCCGCGTCGTGGTCGACAACATCGGCGACACGAGCTACATCTCCGGCGAACAGGTCGAACGCAGCGAAATGCTCAACACCAACGACGCCCTGCGCGCCGAAGGCAAGATCCCCGCGACGTTCACCAACCTGCTGCTGGGTATCACGAAGGCGTCGCTGTCGACCGACTCGTTCATCTCGGCTGCTTCGTTCCAGGAAACGACGCGCGTGCTGACCGAAGCCGCGATCATGGGCAAGCGCGACGAGCTGCGCGGCCTGAAGGAAAACGTCATCGTCGGTCGCCTGATTCCCGCAGGCACCGGCATGGCCTACCACCAGGCCCGCAAGGTCAAGGACGCCATGGACGAGGCCGAGCGCCGCGCCATCGCCGAGTCGGAAGCTGCCGAACTGGCCGGCTCCGGCGACAGCGATGCAGCGACCAGCACGGTGGACGCCAACGAAGGCGCCGCGACCGAATAACTGGTTAGCATCACCGGCATGACCGGTTGCCCACGCCCTCCGACCGCTCCGGTCGGGGGGCGTTTTTCTTTGTGTTCGCAGGGTTCCGACCGATGACCAAGAGGTTCTGTTTCCGATGAGCGTCCTGCCCGATTCGCTGGCCGGCTGGCTCGTTGTCGCGCTGCTGCTGTTCTGGTTCGTGGGCGCCTACAACCGGCTGGTGCGTTTGCGCGCGGCCGTGCTCCAGGCCTACGCGGTGCTCGATGTGGCGCTGCGCAAGCAGCTCGATTTCGTCCAGGCCAGCATCACCGCCGCGCCCCGGCCCGAGTCGCCGCCCGAAGGCGCGCCCACCGTGGCGCCGCTGCAGGCCGCCACGACGCAGCTAGCGACCCTGCTCGGCGCGACGCGGGTGCGCCCGCTCGACCCGGGCAGCATGGCGGCGCTGGCCACCGCGCTGCAGGTGCTCATTGCCGCATGGCGGCGCCAGTACCCGGGCGCGGTCACCGTGTTCGACGCGGACGGCACGCTGTCGCGGCCTGCGCCGCTGATGCCCGGCCTGGGTGGCGCGTCCGATCCGGCCGCGCCCATCGCCTGGCCCGAGCCGTCGGCGGCGGCGGAAATCGCACGCGGCCAGTTCAACCAGGCCGTGTCGCAGTACAACGCAGGCATCGCCCAGTTCCCGGCGCTGCTGGTGGCCTGGATCGTGCGACTGCGGCCCGCGGCCCCGCTGCTTTGACCTGACCCGACCCAGCGACAGGCGGTAACGCCTGCGTTTCCATTCCCACCGCGCGGCGTGCTGTCTTTCTCGCCCGTTACCATCGGCCCCAACTTGCCAGCAGATCTTTCCTCCGACCCCTCTTCGGGCAGCGCCTCCTCGGCGCCGCAACAACCGCCGCTCTGGCGCCAACTGCAACTGACCGCAGGGGCGCTGGCGTCGATTCGCGCCGGCACCTCGGGCACCGTCGCGTTCGAGGCCGTCGAGCCCGCGCTGCGCCCCGGCGTGCAGGCGCTCGGCTTCCAGGTGCTGCGCTGGCTCGGTCGTGCCGAGGCGCTGCGCCGCCACCTGGCCAAGCGCACGCCGCCGCCGCTGCCCGACGCCTTGCTGTGCACCGCGCTCGCGCTGGCCTGGCACAGCGACCACGCCCCCTACGAACCCTTCACGCTGGTCGACCAGGCCGTGGAAGCCGCCAAGCGCAACCCGGCGACGCGGGCGCAGGCCAGCTTCATCAACGCCTGCCTGCGCCGCTTCCTGCGCGAGCGCGACGAGCTCGTGGCCGCCACCGACACCGAACCGGTCGCGCAGTGGAACCACCCGCGCTGGTGGATCGAACGCCTCAAGCGCGACCATCCGCGCGACTGGCAGCGCGTGCTGTCGGCCGACAACGCCCAGGCGCCGATGACCTTGCGTGTCAACGCGCTGCAATCGACGCCGGCCGCGTACCTGCTGGAACTGGAAGCGGTGGGCCTCGCGGCCACGCGCGTCGGGGCCGACGGCCTGCAGCTGGCCCGGGCCCGCCCGGTGCAGCAGCTGCCCGGTTTCGCCGACGGCGCCTGCTCGGTGCAGGACGCCGCCGCGCAGCTCGCGGCCCCCTTGCTGCTCGACGGCCTGCTGCCCGCCACGCCCGGCGCCGCGCCGCTGCGCGTGCTCGACGCCTGCGCCGCCCCCGGCGGCAAGACCGCGCATCTGATCGAGCGCGCCGGCCCCGGCGCCATCGAGGTGACCGCGCTGGAGGTCGACGCCGTGCGCAGCCGCCGTATCGACGAGACGCTCGCGCGCCTCGGCCTGAAGGCCAAGGTGGTGGTGGCCGACGCCGGCCGCACCGCCGACTGGTGGGACGGCGCCCTGTTCGACGCCATCCTGCTGGACGCCCCGTGCACCGCTTCGGGCATCGTGCGGCGCCATCCCGACGTGCGCTGGCTGCGCCGCGAGAGCGACACGGCCCAGCTGGCGACCCAGCAGGCGATGCTGCTGGCGGCGCTCTGGCCGCTCGTGCGGCCCGGCGGCCGGCTGCTTTATTGCACCTGTTCCGTGTTCCGCGAAGAAGGCTCGCAACAAATTGATGCGTTTCTTGTACGCAACACCGACGCCCGTTTGCTGCCGTCCCCGGGACACTTGCTGCCTCAAAGTGGGGCGAATGCCCGTGGCGTCCCGGACAATCCCTCTGGTGACCACGACGGCTTCTTCTACGCCCTGCTTGAAAAACCCGCGCCGCACTGACGGCCGCCGGTCGATCCTGCTGGCCGGCCTGTGGCTGGCCTGGGCCCTGTGGATGGCCCTCTTCCCGGCCGCCGCCACCGCCCAGGGCAGGCCCGGCGGCGCCACCATCACCCAGATGCGCCTGGAGCAGGCCGACGACGGCGTCTACCTGAGTGCCGCCGTGCAGTTCGAACTGCCCACGCTGGTGGAAGACGTGCTCGACAAGGGCATCGCCATCTATTTCGTGGCCGAGGCCGAGGTCTTCCAGGAGCGCTGGTACTGGACCGACCGCAAGGTCGCCCAGGTGGCGCGCCACATGCGGCTGGCCTACCAGCCCCTCACGCGCCGCTGGCGGCTGAATGTGTCGCCGGTGCCGATCACCGGCGCCGCCGGCTTCGGCATCTCGCTGAACCAGAACTTCGACAGCCTCGGCGACGCGCTCGAGGCCATCAAGCGCATCGGCCGGCTGCGGCTGGGCGACGCCGCCGAGATCGGCGACGAGCCACTGCACCAGGTCACCTTCCGCTTCCGGCTCGACACCTCGCAGCTGCCGCGTCCTTTCCAGATCGGCATGGTCGGGCAGGCCGAGTGGAACATCGCCGCCGAGCGCACCGCCCGGCTGCCGTTGGAGAAGCAGCGGTGAGCAGCAAGCCGCGCAGCGGCGCCGCGGCCACGCCTGCCGCCCGCCGCTCGCGCGCGCTGCGCTGGGCCGTGGGCGTCGGCGCCGCGATGGTCACGGCCATCGGCCTGGTGCTGATGTTCCTGCTGGCCCAGGCCACCAACAACCGCGCGCTGTACGAGCGCTACTACGTGCGCCTGTTCGGCATCAACGTGGTGGTGGCCGTGCTGCTGGTGCTGGTGATCGGCTGGGTCGCGTTCCGGCTGCTGCGACGGCTGCGCCAGGGCAAGTTCGGCAGCCGGCTGCTGATCAAGCTCGCGGCCATCTTCGCGCTCGTGGGCGTGGTGCCGGGGGCGCTGGTCTACGTGGTGTCCTACCAGTTCGTCGCGCGCTCGATCGAGAGCTGGTTCGACGTCAAGGTCGAGGGCGCGCTCGATGCCGGCCTGAACCTGGGCCGGGCCACGCTCGATTCGCTGTCCGACGACCTCGCCGCCAAGACCCGCACCGCCAGCGCCCAGCTGTCGCAGGTGCCCGACGCGAGCGCGGGGCTGCTGCTGGAGCGCATCCGCGACCAGCTCGAAGCCAGCGACGTGATCCTCTGGACCGGTTCGGGCCAGCTCGTGGCCAGCGCCGGCGCGTCGCGTTTCCAGCTCAACCCCGAGCGGCCGACGGCGCAGCAGTTCCGCCAGGTCCGACCCGACCGCGCCGTCGCGCACGTCGAGGGCCTGGAAGAAACCGCCTTGCCCAGCGCCACGCCGTCGAGCGCCAGCGTGCGCGCGCTGGCCATGGTGCAGCGCCCGGGCTTCGACTTCGACACCGCGCCGCGCTACCTGCAGGTCACGCGGCCACTGCCGCCGGCTGTGGTCGCCAACGCGCTGGCCGTGCAGGAAGCCAACCGCGAGTACCAGGAGCGGGCCCTCGCGCGCGAGGGCCTGCGGCGCATGTACATCGGCACGCTCACGCTGAGCCTGTTCCTCGCCGTGTTCGGCGCGGTGCTGCTGGCCGTGCTGTTCGGCAACCAGCTCGCGCGGCCGCTGCTCGTGCTGGCCGACGGCGTGCGCCAGGTGGCCGCCGGCGACCTGCGTCCCACCGCCGTGCTGCAGGGCAAGGACGAGCTGGGCGGCCTCACGCGCTCGTTCGCCGTCATGACCCAGCAGCTGGCCGACGCGCGCGGTGCGGTCGAGAAGACCATGGACCAGCTCGACGCCGCCCGCGGCAACCTGCAGACCATCCTCGACAACCTGACCTCGGGCGTGATCGTGCTCGACGCCAAGGGCACCGTGCTGTCCACCAACCCGGGCGCCACCCGCGTGCTGCGCGCGCCGCTCGCCGCCTATGAAGGCAAGGCGCTGGTCGATGTGCCGGGGCTGGCCGATTTCGGCGCCAAGGTGCAGCAGCAGTTCGACGAGTTCCTGGTCGAGCGCATGCAGCACGGCCTTGATCACTGGCAGCACGCCTTCGAACTGCACGCCACCGGCAACGACCTGCCGCAGCAGGACGACGCCATCAACATCGTCGCGCGCGGCGCCGAGCTGCCGGGCGATGCGCGGCTGCTGGTGTTCGACGACATCTCCGAAATCGTCTCGGCCCAGCGCGCGCAGGCCTGGGGCGAGGTGGCGCGCCGCCTCGCGCACGAGATCAAGAACCCGCTCACGCCGATCCAGCTGTCGGCCGAGCGGCTCGAGATGAAGCTCTCGGGCAAGGTCGAGCCGCCCGAGCAGGCCATCCTGGTGAAGTCGGTCAAGACCATCGTCGACCAGGTCGATGCGATGAAGCGGCTGGTGAACGAATTCCGCGACTACGCGCGGCTGCCCGCGGCCGACCTCAAGCCGGTCGACCTCAATGCGCTGCTGGCCGACGTGCTGCAGCTGTATCACGCCGAGAACCTGCCGATCACGCTGCGCTCGGAGCTCGACGAGCGCTGCCCGCCCGTGCGCGGCGATGAACAGCAGATCCGCCAGGTCGTGCACAACCTGTTGCAGAACGCCCAGGACGCCGCCGAGGCCGCCGCCAGCGGCACGGGCCGGGTGGGCGAGGTCGTCATCCGCACCCGGCTGGGCGATTCGGGCCAGCGCGTGCGCCTCACCGTGCAGGACAGCGGGCCCGGCTTTGCCGAAAACATCCTCAAGCGCGCCTTCGAGCCCTACGTCACCACGAAAACAAAAGGTACCGGTTTGGGCCTGGCCGTCGTCAAGAAGATCGCCGACGAACACGGCGCGCGCATCGAGCTTTCCAACCGTGTCGTCGACGGGGCTGTGGCGGGGGCGCAAGTCTCGCTATCATTCGCGCTGGCAGGCGAACCGCGGGCAGCGGTCGCTCACACCGAAGATTCGAAATCTTCGTCCGCCTGAGTACCGGCGAATCCAGCGCATAGGGGCTGGATCGGGAGCGGATCAATACACACCAGCGCATACAACAAGCAGCACTCATGGCAAACATTCTCGTGGTCGATGACGAGCTGGGCATCAGGGACCTGCTCTTCGAAATTCTCAATGACGAAGGCCACAACGTGGAGCTCGCGGAAAACGCCGCCGAAGCCCGCGCGGCCCGACAACGCGCCCGGCCCGATCTCGTGCTGCTCGACATCTGGATGCCGGACACCGACGGCGTCACCTTGCTCAAGGAGTGGTCCACCGCGGGCCTGCTGAGCATGCCGGTCATCATGATGAGCGGGCACGCCACCATCGACACCGCGGTCGATGCCACGCGCATCGGCGCCTTCGCGTTCCTCGAAAAACCCATCACGCTGCAGAAGCTGCTCAAGGCGGTGGAGCAGGGGCTGGCGCGCGAGAGCGCCCGCCGCACCGCCGCCGGCGTGGTGCCGCCGCCCACGGGCGCCCACCAGGCGGCCGCCATCACGACCACGGGCGACAGCCTGCTGATGGCGTCGCTGGCGGCCGTGCCGGTGGCCGACGCGGGTCCGCAGTCGACCCAGAGCTTCGACCTGGACCGCCCGCTGCGCGACGCGCGCGACGGTTTCGAGAAGGCCTACTTCGAGTTCCACCTCGCGATGGAGAACGGTTCGATGACCCGCGTGGCCGAGAAAACCGGCCTCGAGCGCACCCACCTGTACAGAAAACTCAAACAATTGGGTGTGGACCTTTCCCGAGGCCGCAGAAGCGCTGTATAATTTGAGGCTGCACACAATGGCCCGGTAGCTCAGTTGGTAGAGCAGCGGATTGAAAATCCGCGTGTCGGTGGTTCGATTCCGCCCCAGGCCACCAAATTTTCCCTTTAGGATCAAGTAGATAGCCCAACCTTCCCAGGTTGGGCTTTTTGCTTTCTGGCATCGTGTAGGCACTGTGTAGGCAAATTCGATCATCGCAAAGCAACGCGTTTCCACGAAGCAAGGCGAACAAGCACTGTCCGCAAAACTGGCTCAGTTTCCGGTCAGTACCAACAGACCGATCTTTAGCCTGGCAGTACGGCATGAACTAGGTGCGGAGTCTGCTGGTTGTAGTCGTGCTTGTGGAGCCACGGTAGTGGCACGCGCTGGCGGTGTGATGCGTCGATCTCCTCAGTGCGAATTCGGATTCGTTCGCGCGGGGAGATCACTCGAACCGATGTGTTTCCGAAGCCTGACCACATGGCGCGCGTTCAGGCTGGATCGTCGAGTGGTGGATGTCAAAGCGCTCCGCCAGGATGCGGGATCCCTCAGTCACGAGACGATCCAGGTCCCCATACGCGCATACGAGATGCACGCTCAAACTCACCTTGCCACTGGAGACAGCCCAGACGTGCAACTCGTGAACTGAATCGACGCCAGGCAGTGCGCGCAGCACCTTGTCGATCTCACTCACATCGACACCGTTTGGCGTGCCTTCGAGAAGGATGTTCATGCTGTCGCGCAGGAGCACCCAAGTGCGCGGCAACACCCAGAATCCGATTGCTACAGCGATTACCGAATCGACCCAGGTCCACCCTGTCAGCCAGATCACGACAGCTCCCACGATCACACCCACCGACCCGAGCATGTCGCTCCAAACCTCCAGATAGGCACCCTTGACATTAAGGCTTCGATCCTTGCCCGATGAAAGCAATCTCATGCTCACGAGGTTCACGACGAGGCCCAATGCCGCAATCATCAGCATCGGGATCGATTCGACCGTCTGCGGCTCGCGCATCCGTTGCCAGGCTTCATAGAGGATGTAGATGGCAACACCGAAGAGCAGGAGGGCATTGAACGCAGCCGCCAGGATCTCAAAGCGGTGATAGCCAAAGGTCCGCTTGGTATCTACTGCGCGTTTACCGATCTGGATAGCGGCGAGCGATATGGCAAGCGCCATTGTGTCCGTGAACATGTGCGCTGCGTCCGAAATCAGTGCGAGGCTACCGGTGACAAGTCCGCCTATGACTTCCGCGACCATGAATGTCGTCGTGAGGGCCAGTGCGATCCATAGAGACCTCTCGTGGCCTGGACCGGAACGGGGTTGAACGTGCGAGTGAGAGTGTTTGGATGTCATGTTTGCCTTCAAAGATGCAGGGGGGAAACGGTACGGGGCCATACGTGCTTCCAGTCTTGACCGCATCGACCGTCGGCCCTTATCGAACCTCCAGGAGGGCCGCAACGCATCACATTGGTGAAGACGACATCACCTACAGCGACGGCGGAGCCATCGCTCACAAGGACAACATGTGAGTGCCTTGACCCGCCAGAACGGTAGGACAACCGAGCGAAGCTCGACGCCGAAAGTTGTTGTGAGCTGGCCGTTCGTCGGCAGTCGGTTCGACCGCCTCCTCGCAATTCACTCGCGGAGGCCACCTCGGTCACCTCTGCAGTGCGCCAGCCGTCCCGGAACGCACGGGCGTCCCCAGGGAAGGTCGAACGGCCGCCCAAGCTTGCGGCGCAACCCGTGCCGAACACGGCCATCGCGATGAGTCGCCTGGCCCGCGAGGCGCATGCGCAATCGCCCCCCTCGGGGCTACAGGAGTACAGACCGGAGTCACTCACCACGACACCATCAAATGATGGCCTGCGCGTACCCGACTTCTGTGACGTAGATCCACCCGGCACCGGCCTGGCCAGTACGGGCCGACGCTGCGATGATCTTCACGAACTCGTCGGCATTTTCATCGTTGCAATGAAGCTCGAGCTTGTACTCGTTCACAACTTCATCACCCAACTCGATGGAATAGTGACGTTCGGCTTCGTGAAGCGGTGTCAACGATCCCTTCACGACGTACAGGGTCAGGTTGTGTTGACGGCCGCGTGCGTCGTCTCCCCAGGCACTGGATCCTTTCAGTGCAGCAATCACAGCCGCGACTCTGTTACTGTGGACATAAGCCTTGATCTCTTTCATGGTGTTTTTCCTTCTAAAGTTTCTTGAGTCTTGGCTTTGCGCCTCTCGGCTCGCAGCTCCGCCCACTCGTACATCAATGGCAGGATCAGCAACGTCAGCGCAGTCGAGGTGACGAGGCCGCCCACCACTACAGTGGCAAGCGGTCGTTGCGTCTCAGCACCGACGCCGGTCGAGAGCAGCATCGGGATAAGGCCAAGGATCGCGACGGATGCGGTCATCAACACAGGGCGCAGCCGCAGTGCGGCACCCTGTTGAACAGCCTCCCGGATCGGCAAGCCTTGCCGCCTCAGGTCGTTCAGGAACGTCACCATTACGATGCCGTTCAGCATGGCAACACCAAAGACTGCGATGAAGCCGATGGCCGACGGGACCGACAGGTATTGCCCGCTCACAAACAAGCCGACGATGCCGCCGATGATTGCGAACGGGACATTGGCGATGATGAGCGTCGCATGCCGCACAGAGTTGAAGGCGGTGTACAGGAGGATGAAAATCAGACCGATGGTCAACGGAACGATTACCCCAAGCCTCGCCATCGCGCGCTGCTGGTTCTCGAAGGAGCCCCCCCATTCGATCCAGTAGCCGGTTGGCAACTCGACTTGCGCCTTCAGCTGCGTATCCGCCTCCTTCACGAAGCTGTCGACATCGCGGCCTTTAACGTCCATCTGCAATACCGAATACCGCTGCAGAGATTCACGCCGAATGAAAGAGTACCCTTCATCGAGCTCGATCGATGCGACCTGCGAGAACGGCACCAGCGCCCCGCCACCGGTACGGATTGGAATGCTGGCGATGGACGCAGCGCTCACTCGAAATTCGTCGGAGAGGCGAACCGCGATTTCAAAACGCTTGGTGCCATCGATCAATGTGGAAACCGCGCTGCCACCGATACCTGATTGCACGACCTCCAGGATCTCATCCGCGTTGATGCCGTATCGCGCTGCGGCGTCCCGATTGACCTTGATGATGAGCTGAGGCTTGCCCTTATTGGCTTCGGCCGACAGGTCCGCAACCCCCGAGATCTTCCCGAGCACGCCTTGAATCTTGCCGGTGAGTCTGTCGAGCGTTGCCAGATCTTCGCCGTACAGCTTGAGCGCAAGCGTGGCCCGTACCCCGGAGATCAGTTCTTCGACGCGGGATTGAATCGGCTGGGTCGCGCCAAACACAACGGTGGGCACCACTTTCTCGAGAGCCTCCTGCATGTCTGAGGCGAGCTTCCCGTAGGAGATCTTCTCCGGCCACTCGCCAGGCGGCTTGGTGTCCAGATTCAGCTCCATGTAGTTCACGTCCGTGGTCTCACCGCCTTCAGCGCGGCCGATGGTCGCAAGCACGGAGCGGATCTGCGGGAATTGCTTGTGCAGTGCCGCACTCACCTCGTTGGACACCCGTATGGACTCGTCCAGCGACGTGGAGGGAATACCTGTTACCCGGAACTGGATCGTTCCTTCCTGGAGTTGGGGCATGAACTCCTTGCCCAGGAATGGGAACAGCGCCAGCGAGGCGAGCAGCAAAACGATCGCCGAACCGACGACCAAGCGCTTGCGCTCAAGTGCCCAGTCCAACAGCGGAAGGTAGATCCGCTTGGCGCGACGAACAAGGAAGGTGTCCTTCTCCTCCTTCGGCTTCAGGATCATCGCGGCAAGCACGGGGACCAACGTCAGCGAAAGCAGGAGCGACCCCGCCATGGCGAACGTGATGGTGTACGCCATCGGCTTGAAGAGCTTTCCCTCAAGTCCAGTGAGTGAAAACAAGGGCAGGAAAACCACGATGATGATCAGGATGGCGAATGCGATCGGATTGACCACCTCTCGGGCCGCTTCGAGGATGAGGTGAGTCTTCTGAATCGGCTTGCCGGATTCCTTCGCATGCGCCAGAAGTCGGAATGCGTTCTCGACCATCACGACCGCGCCGTCCACCATCATCCCTGTGCCGATCGCCAAGCCGGCAAGCGACATCAGGTTGGCAGAGACACCGAACTGCTGCATCAGGATGAATGCGATCAACATCGCCATTGGCAGGGTGATCACAACCACGATCGCCGAGCGAAACTCGCCCAGGAACAGGAAGAGGATCACCGCGACGAGGATTGCGCCCTCGACCAGTGAGCTCTCCGCAGTGTTCAGGGCTTTCTTGACCAGTTCGGTGCGATCGTAGACAGGCTGCAGCGTCACCCCCTTCGGAAGCGCTGCCTGCGCAACGGCCAACTTGGCTTTGACGGCATCCACCACATTCTTCGCGTTTTCGTTGACCCGGGCCAATGCAATGCCCAGAACGGCTTCCTTGCCGTCTCGTGTCACTGCGCCGAATCTGGGTGCGGGAGCCTCTTTGACCTGCGCAACGTTTCGCACATACACAGGCGCGCCGTTGCGCTCGGCGATGACGATCTGCTCGATGTCCTTCGTGGTTCCCACCAACCCGAGGCCCCGCACAAGGAACTGCTCCGCGCCAAGGTTGATTGATTGGCCGCCGACCTGTTTGTTGTTGGCTGTGAGCCGCTCCATCACCTCCTTGAAGCTCACGCTGTACTGAATGAGCTTTCGCGGATCGATCTGAACCTGGAATTGCTTTTGCTCTCCGCCCCAAGAGACGATGTCGTCCACGCCGGGGGCTGTTCGCAGGATCAGTCGCACGGTCCAATCATGGAGCGTACGAAGGTCCATGGTGCTCATCTTCTTGTCTTCAGACTCGACCGTGTACCAGAACACCTGGCCGAGGCCCGAGCTGTTCGGCCCCAGCACCGGTTCGCCATAGCCTTGCGGCAAGCGCCCCTTTGCTTCCTGCAGCTTCTCGCCCACCAAGCGGCGAGCGAAATAGATGTCGACATCGTCCTTGAAGTAGACGCCCACGTAGGACAGGCCGAAGAGCGAGACCGAGCGCACTTCTTCAACGCCCGGCAAGCCGGCCATGGCGCCTTCGATCGGTGTCGTGAGCAGCTTTTCAACGTCCTCCGCGGCCAAGCCTGGAGACTCCGTATAGATGTTGACTTGAACCGGGGTGACGTCGGGGAAGGCATCGACAGGGACGTTGCGAAACGCCTGGACACCGAGTCCGACCAAGACGGCAAAGATGACCAGAACGAGGACCTTGTATCGAAGCGATGCGTCTACGAGTGCGTTGAGCATGTTTTACTTTCGATTCCTCAATGTGCGTCGCCGATTTGCGACTTCAGCACGCGTGCCTTGAGGGCATAGGTTCCCGCACTCACCACTTGCTCGCCGGCCTTCACGCCTGACTTCACAACCGTCCGGGTACCGAGCCTGTCGCCGGGATCGATGGCGCGTTGTTCGTAAGCACCGTTTTCAAAGACAAAGACGTTGGGCTGGCCCTGCATGAGAACGATGGCCTGATCCGGCACCGTCAGCACGTCTGTCTTCGGTGCCGACTGCGGCGAGGGGCTTTCGATGGTGGCAGTCGCGAACATCTCAGGCTTGAGGCGACCCTCGCCGTTCTTCACCTCGATGCGCGCCGGAATCGAACGCGTCTCCTTGTCGAGGATGCTTGCAACGTAGGTCACTCGTCCTTCGAAGCGCTCGTCCGGATAGGCACCGACGGTGACGGTCGCTTTCGCACCGACGCGGACTTTCGCCAACTGGGCCTCGGCCAGGTTGGCCTCGATCCAGAGCGTTGACAGGTCCGCGACGACGAACAAGGCATCGCTGGGCCCGGCCAAGCCGCCCACAACGGCCTTTTTCTCGATGATCGTGCCGGCCAACGGCGAAGTCAACGGGAACACGGAGGCCACGCCTGCGCTCTGGCCCGATGGGACGCCGAGCAGCCGAAGGTGGTCCTCTGCGGCGCGGAGCGTCGCACTTGCCTTTTCATGCTCCGCTTTGGCCCGCAGGTAATCCTTCTGCGGAATGATCTCTTCTGCCTGCAAGGCTGTGGCGCGCTTGTAGTCCGCGTCAGCCACTCGCTGAGCAGACCGTGCCTGGCTCAACGCAGACGAAGCCTCGCCGACAGCCAAACTGTCCAGGGTCGCGAGCGACTGACCGGTTCGAACGCTGTCACCAAGACTTGCCGCTACGGTGGCAATGCGGCCTTCGACGCGAGGCGCAATCCTGGCAATGCGATCCTGGTTCGCGCGAATCGTCGCTGTCACCGTGACGGTATCGGCCAGGGCCTGCGCCTTGAGTTCTTCCAGGACGATGCCGGCGCGATCCGCTTCCTCCTTCGAGAGCTTGATGCCTTCTTTCTCGGCAGCCTTCTCTTCGGTTGCGGGCTTCTCTGCTGAACCGTTGCTGCCTCCGCAACCGGAAAGTGCAATCACTGCAAAGGCCGCGCAGATCGCTGCGGCAAGCTTGGTCAGAGCGGAACGTTCGGTACTGCGTTTACCGGCCTGGGTGGGACTGAATTTCATGGCGTGACTCCTTCAGGAGGCCAGCCGGCGGCCAGCTCCAGTGCAAGACGGGTGGATTGATAGTCGATGAGCGCATCGATCAGATCGCGGCGTGCGTCCAGGGCCTGCCTGTTCACCACGATTAACTCGAGAAGACCGATCTGGCCGGCGCGCTGGGACTTGACCGAAAGCTGCTGGTTATCCAGCAGCGCCGGAAGCACACGCTCCTGGAGCCTCGTGACACGATCCCTCAGACTCTCCAGCTTGGCCCAGAGCACCTGCACCTGCGCTTGCGCATCTCGAACGCCCGCACTGCGCGCGATCTCGGCTTGGGTGAGCACGCTGCTAGCCTGTCCGATACCGGCGGCATTGCGTTTGAACAATGGCAACGGCACTGAGACCGAAACGGTTGTGAGACGTTCGCGTGCACCGGATGCACCTTCACGTCCCACGCCGACGCCGACAGCGAGATCGGGATAGCGGCTGGCGCTCTCCAACTTCAGCTTGGCCCGTGCCGACTCTTCCCGTGCACGCAGCGCCTGGAGGCGCGGCTGGCTATCGACCTGAGACAGCAGGGACTCGAGGCTGTAAGCCGCGGTTGTCGTGGGGCGGAGCTCGCCGCTCGCCTGTGGCAGGCTTTCCGCGCGGAGTTGAAGCTTCGCTGCCAGTTCAGCGCGAGCGTCGAGCAATTGTTCCTTCGCGACGGCCAGTTGGTTGCGGGCACGCTCGGCCTCGACCGTGGCCACGTTGGAATCCAGCTTGGTATCCTCACCGGCGATGCGGCGCTTTTGCACAGCTGCCGCGGTGCTCTCAAAGAGACCCAGCGCCTGCTCTTCAAGCTCAGTGCGTTGCTGCAAGGCGAGGACGCGGTAGTACAGCTGCGCCACCTCGACGCGAATCTGCCTGCGGGTCTCGGCGATCTCTTCCTGCAGGGCCATCAGCGCCGCGTCGGCAGCTTCGCGGCGAAAGCCTCGCTGGCCTGCGATCTCGAACGTCTGTTGAACGCTGCTCGACCACTCGCGACGCCGTTCAGACGACGCACCTTCCTGGGGAACAGTCCGGCGGATGCCATCGAAAGAGACGACTGGATTGTTGTAGAGGAAGGCGTTGGCGTCGGTGCGCGAACCTTCCGCCGAAGCGAGTTCGGCCCGCTTGGCTCTCAAGGCCGGATTGGATTCTTCAGCCAAACGCCAGACTCCCGTCAGGCTCAATCCCTGAAGGACCGGCCGAGGTTGTGCTGGTTGCGCAGTTTGGGCGGTGGATGTCGCGACTTGCGCGAGGCTGGGCCATGCGGCCAAAGCCAATGCACTGGCAATGACCAGCGTCTTGATTCGCATCGAATTCTCCTAGCGTTGAGAAACAACCAAAGGCGAGATTCGGCGAGCAGCCGTCGTGGGAAAAGGAAAAGAGAAAACGAGCTCGCCGATCAGAGGGCGAGCGTTCGTGCAGGGCGTTCAAGCCCTATGGGGATTGGCGAACGATAGGTCGGCAGGCTGAGCGCTGGGGGCCATCCTCCGACAGGGGTCAGGAAATGAAAAGACGGAACCGGAGCGATGTAGACAACGCTGACATGACAGCTGATGCAGTAGTCGTCGCTGTCGGCGATCGTCTTCAGCTTCAGGTCTTTGCTCTTTTCACCCGAAGACGCGTTGGCCTGGTGTTCATGGTGACCAAAATGCGCGACACCAGTCCCAGCCTCATGCTTGCAGTAACCCGAGGCCGCACCCCACGCGAACTGCAGCGGCAGGATCGCGAGAAGCATGGCTAAGAGGAACGTACGCATGATGGCAAGTGTATCGATGGCGCGAGATTTTTTCGATGGACTTGGGTATGAAAGTCAGACCAGGGATCGGGCCATATCGCGGCTTACGTCGCCGCCTGGCCGCACTTGGCGCAGAAGCCCGCTCCGGGCATCAAGGCGGTGGAGCAGCCAGAGCAGACCCGTGCTGCCGGCAGGAGCAGCGCCGCACTGTGCGCAAAAATTCGCGCCAGGAAGGAGCGGGGCCCCGCGCGAGCGGCAAGGCAGCCCGCCGCGCGCATCGGCTCCTCCGTACGGATAACCACTCTCCCGCCCAGCGTGATGCCCCGAACGGCTCGACTGACCATGCCCACGACGGCCGTGACCACCGTTTGCCAGATTTCGAAAGATGTCGCTGAAGAAGCTCATGATGATTCCTTGGAGGGCACAAGCGCCCATTGCTGCGGAATGAAGTGATTGGAAACCATGAAGTCACTTCAAGGTCAAGCGCAGCGGCGCGTTTCCGCATGCACGGGATGTCCGCGCGATTGCCAACACGTCCAGATCGGCTCGGTACGCTGCGGTGGCAACGCCGAAAAAGCCAAGCAAGGTTGAAAACAGGTTGTCGTGGGAATATTTCTGCGCTGCAACTGAGGCAAGGCATGAGATCGGCAGTTTCAGGCGCTCCTGTGTCTGAGCCGGTAGCCAGGCGAGCATGGGAACGTGCGTTTGTTCGCTGGGCGCAAGCATCGGCGGCAGCCCGTGCAGATAGATATTTCGCTCGCCGAGGCTCTCACCATGGTCCGAGATGTAGAGGACCGCGATGTCCATTGCGGGGGCGCGAGCGCGCGCTACATCCACGATCCGAGCGATATTCTGGCTGGTGTACTCGATCGTGTTGTCATAGGTGTTGACGAGCGCCTGCCGGTCGCAAGACTGGATCCGATTCGTATCGCACGTCGGCTGGAATTTGCCAGGTGCTGGATACCGCCGGTAGTAGGCTGGCCCGTGACTGCCCATCTGGTGCAGAACGATTGCCGTGTCCTGTTTCACTTCATTCAGGTGCTCCTCCAGCGACCGGGCAAGGATTTCGTCCTGGCACGCGTCTTCACCGCAAAGACCGTCGACGCCTGACGTCGGCATCTGCAGCGTCGGCACTCGCGCGCAGACCCCCTTGCAACCGGAGTTGTTGTCGAGCCATTGCACTGAAACACCTGTCCGCAGCAGGACGTCGAGTGCGTTCTCGCGCTCACGGGCCTTCCGCACGGAGAAAACCTCGGCACCCAGCCCGGAGAACATGCAAGGCAACGATGTCGCGGTGTCGGTGCCACAAGAGACGACATTCTGAAAATACAGGATGTCGCGGTTGGCGAGGGCCGCATTCGTCTCGCGCGCATAGCCGCCCAGGGAGAAGTTCGCCGCTCGTGCGGTCTCACCCACGATCAGGACAAGCACCAACGGGCGTGCGGAAAGCGACGGGGAACGACGCGCATCCGGTGCGATCTGAAGAATCGCGCCGGATGTCAGGTCTTCGCCTTTGAGGTAGCCGTAGACCGCGTTGATGTAGTTGGTCGGCACGAGCTGGAAGCGGAGTTCACGGTGGTTGCGGAACGTGGATGCCAGGGTTCCGTACGAAGTGGCAAGCAAGGCGCTGGCGACGCCGGCCGCCACCACCCCCAGCAGGACCGTGTGGATTGTCGATCGCTTCCATTCGGCCCTGCGAATTCCGACAAACCACAGCAATGTCGCGGGCAAGACGCCCCGCCAGAACACATCAATGAACGCTGGGAGCGAGAGCAACTCACGGACCTCGCGCGTGTCTGTTTCGACCATGTTCCGGACGAGGCCCTTGTCGAAAAGCACTCCCCATGCATCAAGGTAGTGCGCGACGCTGGCCGATACGATCAACAGTACGCACAACAAGACGGCGCCAACTCTGCCAGCAGCGAACGGTCGCAGGAGTGCAGCGAACAGCAGCGCGAGAAAGATCCCGAGCCCGGCGGTCGAGGCCAGGGTAGCAGCGCTCCAGCCGTCCTGTGCAGAAGCAAAAGTCTTCCAGAAACTGAAGTTGTCTACAGCAACAATCCAGCTTGCGGTACCCAAGCATGCCCAAGTTGCGGAGAGAGCCTTTTTCGATCCCCGCGAGGGGGCAAGTGGGCCTCCTTCGGCGTCGGAAGGCAGCCGAAGGGGTTTGTGATCTGGCATGGTCTGGAGTCGGTCACCCCGAATAAGGTCGGCCGCTGCCGATCGCGCCAGTCGTGTCAAGAGGAGGGGAGGGCATAAAAATCACGTTTAACAAATCCCGCGCTGCAGCATTTCATCCGGGTTGCTACACCTCGTCCTCGGAGACGGCGAATGAAGATACTGAACGCAAGGTTGTCCTCAATAGCTCAGTGAAGGCCTTCACCACAGGCGCAGCCCTTCGTTTGCTGGGAAAAAAGACATTCAAGTCCAGAGCTCTGATTTCCAGACTCGGGAGCAGGCGAACTAGGTCTCCTTGCTGCACCTGCGATCTACAAAGCTGCTCAGGCAGGCAAACGATGCCCAGTCCCTGCATGGACAAGTGGCGAGCCCCGACCAAGTCGTCGATGTTCAGTCTCGGATATAGTTCTTTGAAGACTTCAAGTTCGAATAGGTTGCCCAAGGCTGGGGCAAAAGGGGTCGCCTGATCGTTCGTCGCAATGATGTCATGCATGCCTAAATCTTCCCAAGTCTGGACTAGGCCTCGTCGGGCTATGTACGAAGGAGACGCGCAAAGCCAACGCGCCAGCGAGACGAATTTCGACGATCCCGGCGGATGCGTGGGACCGCTCGATATGGCAACGTCCACGGTCTCCGAGCGAAGCTCCGCCTTTTGGGTTGCGGAACGAAGAACAACACTGACGCCTTCATACCGCTCAAGAAACCTAGGCAGCACCAGATGCTGCACCTGCTCTTCAAGTCCCGCGTCCGCGGCCATGCAGATAATCAACTGCCCCTGTGGAGCGAGCCCAAGATCGCCGACATGCCCGATGGTCTCGTCAATGCGCTTCATGATCTCGACGCCCCGATCTTTCAGGACATTTCCAGCGCGAGTGAGCTTTACCTTTCTCGTAGTCCGATTGAGAAGCTGAGTGCCCATTAGTGCCTCGAGTCGTACGATGCTTCGACTTACGCTCGATTTGCTGATCCGCAGTGTTGATTTCCATCTAGAAGTGACCCAGTTGGCGGTGTGATTTCCATCTAAATCTGACCCACGTGATAACCCTAAC
>NZ_JBWKYF010000075.1:0-31108 GCF_059423605.1 Variovorax sp. GW460-12-1-14-LB1 | reverse complement strand
CCCCCGCTCGCTGAACCCGACCCCCCATCTTTCAGCTGAACCCGACCCCCCATCTTTCACATCCCCATGCTCATCCTCTTCATCGCCTACCTGGGCGGGGTGCTCACGATCCTGAGCCCCTGCATCCTGCCGGTGCTGCCCTTCGTGTTCGCGCGCGCCGACCGGCCCTTCCGCTCGCACGGCCTGCCGATGCTCGTGGGCATGGCGCTGGCCTTCGCCGTGGTCGCCACGCTGGCCGCGGTGGGCGGCGGCTGGATCGTCACGCTCAACGAATACGGGCGCTATGCCGCGATGGCCTTGCTCGCGCTGTTCGGCGCGACGTTGCTGTTCCCGCGCGTGGCCGAACGACTGAGCCGGCCGCTGGTGGCGCTGGGCCTGCGCATGTCCGATGCGCCACAGGCTTCGGTGTTTTCTCCGCTGTGGCTCGGCGTGGGCACGGGCCTGCTCTGGGCGCCGTGCGCGGGGCCGATCCTTGGGCTGATCCTGACGGGCGCGGCGCTCAACGGCGCGAGCGTCGGCACCTCGCTGCTGCTGCTCGCCTATGCGGCCGGCGCATGCACCTCGCTCGCGGTGGCGCTGTTGTCCGGCGGCCGACTGCTGTCGGCGCTGAAGCGCACGCTGCCGACCGGCGACGGGGTGCGGCGCATCGCCGGTGCCGCCGTGCTGGCGGGCGTGGGCGCCATCGCGCTGGGGCTGGACACCGGCTGGCTCGCGCGCCTGTCGCTGGGCACCACGTCGACGCTCGAGCAGGCGCTGGTGGACACGCTGCGCCAAGACGCGCCGCAGGCGCAGCGCGCAGACGCTGGCTTCGTGCGCGTCTCGGACACCCGCCCGGCCCCGGTGCCCGCGCGCGAGCTCCGCGTCGAGGGCCGGCTGCCTTCGCTGGCCGGCGCGACCGAGTGGATCAACTCGGCGCCGCTCACGCCCGAGGCCTTGCGCGGCAAGGTCGTGCTGGTCGACTTCTGGACCTACTCGTGCATCAACTGTCTGCGCACGCTGCCCTACGTGCGCGCCTGGGCCGAGAAGTACAAGGATGCGGGCCTGGTCGTCCTCGGCGTGCATGCGCCGGAGTTCGCGTTCGAGAAGAACCCGGCCAACGTGCGCAAGGCCGTGAAAGACCTGGGCATCGGGTTCCCGGTGGCGCTGGACAACGACTTTTCGATCTGGCGCGGCTTCGACAACCAGGCCTGGCCGGCGTTCTATTTCATCGATGCGCAGGGGCGCATCCGCCATCACCAGTTCGGCGAGAACCGCTACGACAAGGCCGAGCAGGTGATCCAGCAACTGCTGGCCGAGGCCGGGCAGGCGAACAGCATCAATTCCGGGCTGGTGGCGCCGCTGGGGCAGGGCACCCAGGCCGCGCCCGGCGCCGAGCCGGCGCAGTCCGGCGAAACCTACCTGGGCCATGCGCGCGCGCACGGCTTCGCGTCGCCCGGCGGCATCGCGCGCGACCGTGCGAAGGCCTACGAGCCGGTGGCATCTTCGCTGCGCACCAACCAGTGGTCGCTGGGCGGCGACTGGACGGTGGAGGGCGAGCGGGCCGTGCTGAACCAGGCCAATGGCCGCATCGCCTACCGCTTCAAGGCGCGCGACCTGCACCTCGTGCTGGGGCCGATGGTCGACGGCAAGCCGGTGCGTTTCACGGTGCGGGTCGACGGCCAGCCGCCGCTGACGGACCACGGCGCCGACACCGATGCGCAGGGCCACGGCGTGGTCGATGCGCAGAAGCTGTACCAGCTGGTGCGGCAGTCGGCGGGCAGCGGCAGGGAGCGCCTGTTCGAGATCGAGTTTGTCGACCCCGGCGCGCAGGCCTACGCGTTCACCTTCGGTTGAGCGGCGCCTGGGTCAGGGCGTGAGGCCCGCGGCGTTGACGGCCCGGCAGGTGTCGACCTCCTGGCGCGTGGGCAGCACGAAGCAGCGGGCGTCGGCCTCGCGGGCGACGGCTTCGCGCAGCTGGCGTTCCTGCGCGGTTTCCACCTGCAGCTCGACCAGCCACTTCATGAGCAGCGCCATCACGATCAGCAGCACCACGGAGGCCGCCAGCAGGGTCGTGCGCCAGCTGTGGACGCGGAAGACGGAGGCGTTGGAAGTAGTCATGGCGTGCGGCCCTCAGCTCGACAGCTGCGGAAAGATCCAGATGCTCATGCCGAGCACCACGCCCGCGCCCAGCGACATGGCTGCCGCGGTCGCGAACAGGCAGGCCACGAGCAGGCTCGGCACGACCACCGACATGCTCAGGAAGGCGATGGCGACGAGCACATAGGCCAGCACCGGCAGCAGGGCGATGTAGGCCGGCCGCGCGGTGCCGGTCGGCAGTTCGTCGGGCGTCATGTCACGCAGGAACGGGTTCAGCATGGCGCGCGATCAGCAGTTGCCCTTCTTGGCCTGGCCCGGCGGGCAGAAGTTGCCGCCCTTGTGCGCCGGCCCGGGCTCCGCACGCGGCGGCGGCGCGTGGTGGTGCACGCAGGCGCTCATGAGAACGGATGCCGCCAGCGCGAGCATCACGGTGATCGTGGATTTGGTCATGGGAACTCCCTGCTTCGATTTCTTGTGCACCCGGGGTGCTTCGGGGCAGGACAATAGTTGCCGTATTAACAATCTCACAGGGAAATGCTCACATTTGTGGGCGAATTGAGAAGGGTGCGGTCAATCTCCGAGCGGGATTGCGCAGTACTTCACACCCGTGCGGCCGACCGGCCGCCGCCGCGCAACCGCTACATTGCATGCCCCATGGACCGCCTCGAGAACATAGAGACCTTCGTGCGGGTCGCACAGACCCAGAGCTTTGCCGAGGCCGCGCGCCAGCTGCGGGTGTCGAAATCGGTGGTGACCAGCCGCGTGAAGCAGCTCGAGGACCACGTCGGCGCGCCGCTGTTCCACCGCAGCACGCGCGTGGTCCGGCTCAGCGACGTGGGGCAGGCCTTCCTGCGCGACTGCGTCGAGCTGGTCGGGCGGGCCAACGACATCATGGACCAGATGCGCGACGCCAAGGACGGGCCCACCGGCACGCTGCGCGTGCATGCGCTCACCGGTTTCGTGCTGGGGCATTTCGCCACGCTGCTGCGCGCTTTCCAGGTGAGCTTTCCGGACATTCACCTGGAGCTCATCGTGAGCGACGCGGTGGTCGACCCGGTGAAGGCGGGCGTCGACTGCGCGCTGCAGATCTTTCCGGCGGCGTCGACCGAGCTGGTGTCGCGCCCGCTGTTCCCGGTGCGCCGCGTGTTCTGCGCCACGCCCGAGTACCTGCGCGCGCACGGCCGGCCCGCGAGCCCGCGCGAGCTGCACAAGCACACGCTCGGCCTGTACTCGGGCTACCCCACGCGCGACCGCTGGACCTTTCATCACGCCGGTGAACAGGTCACGCTGTACATGAGCGCGGCGCTGCTCACCAACAGCGTCCACCTGCTGCGCGAGTACGCCATGGAGCACGCCGGCATCGTCTGCCTGCCGACGCTGGTGGCCGGCGAGGCGATCCTGCGCGGCGACCTGGAGGTGGTGCTGCCGGCGCACCAGCTGTCGTCGTTCTCGCTCAGCGCGGTGTATGCGGGCACCTCGCGCAATGCCTTCAAGCTGCGCTTGTTCATCGAACACCTGACCCAGGCGTTCTCGAAGGTGCCGCCGTGGGACGCCGCCATGATCGAACGCGGCCTGCTGCCGCCGGGCCTGATCTGGGACGCCTGACGCGAGCGCGGCCTGTTCCGGGGTAAACCCTGTGCATTGAACGGATTTGCCGAACAATGCGGCCCGCGTTTCGGGCCTACCGCTCGCGCCCCCCGTTTCCTACAGTGCACACATCGCAGCCACCACGCTGCATCGTCCGGCACCTCAGGAGACACCCATGACCGTCGCATACCAGACCCGCTTCGGGTCCCTCAAGCACTTCGAGAAAGGCCACGTCGAGCCCATCGACGACGACGTGCGCCACTACGCGTTCTCCAACTGCTTCGAGATCGCCAGCATCAGCCAGCCCTACGAGAAGGTCGTGTTCGGTCAGAACCAGATCTACGTGCTGGAAACGCTGCGCGCCGAAGGCACCTCGCCCTGGTTCACCTGCGCCCACGACGAGTTCGCGCTGGTGATGGACGGCGAGGTCGAAGTGCACCTCGTGCAGCTCGATGCGGCCCAGACCGTGGCCGACACCGAGAAGAACGGCGCCGTGCACGTGAAGGGCGAACCCCAGGGCAAGAAGATGGGCTGGATGAAGCTCTCGCGCGGCCACCAGGGCCTGCTGCCGAAGAACACCGCCTATCAGTTCAGGGTCGCCGGCGACCCCGGCGTGATCGTGCTGCAGACCTGCAAGGGCGACCTCTCCATCGAGAAGTGGGCCGACATCTGCCAGACGCACTGAACCCGCCATCCAGGAGCCACACCATGAACGCACCCGAAGAACTCGCCAAGGTCATCGCATCGCAGCCCGATGCCACGCTCGGCTACAAGGATTTTTCGCTCGGCAGCTTCGGCTTCCGCCGCGACGAGTACTTTGCCCACATCACCTGGAAGACCCGTGACGGCCGACCCATGAGCCACACCATGGACGCCGGCAACTACCTGCGTGCGCTGATGCGCGACGTGGCCTGGGGCTTCTTCTACGGCTGGGTCAACTTCGACAACGTGTTCGGCACCATCAACCACTACGACTCGGTCGACCTGTACGCCGGCAGCTTCAACGGCACCATGAAGGACGCGGGCATCGACCTGCTCGAGAACTTCCCCACGGCGCAGATCCGCGCCACCTTCGAGGCCATGCTCGACGACTGGACCAACGAGGCCTTCGACCCCTTCGCCGCGCCGCAGGAAACCGGCTCGCCCTACGGCCGCAAGAGCGGCAACAACACCGCCAAGATCACCCGGGCGCGCGAGCTGGCCAAGCGCTGCGTGGGCCTGAAGGGCGACCTCGACCTGCGCAGCGACGCGCGCGGCGCACCCGTCAACCGCGCCTTCGCCGACGTGCCGCAGGGCCAGCCCGAGCTGCACCCCGAGCCGGGCTTCGAGAACGAGGTGCACGCCTTCAACCTCTTCGGTTTTTTGAGCCGCTCGCAGGTCACGTGGAACCCGAGCTTCACCTCGGTGGTGAAGCACAGCTACATGTGCCCGACGACCGAGGAGCACATCCTGCCGATCATCCACGGCAACGACCGCGTCGAGTGGTTCTTCCAGATGACCGACGAGATCCACTGGGACTGCGGCGACAAGAACACCGGCAAGCCCATGGCCCGCGTGATCATGAAGGCCGGCGACATGGCCGCCATGCCCGCCTACTGCCGCCACCAGGGCTTCAGCCCCAAGCGCTCGATGCTGCTGGTGTGGGAGAACGGCTCGCCCAGCCTGGTCTACGAGATCCAGAAGGGCGAGTCGCCCGAGATCCCGGTCGAGTTCTGACCGGCCGGCGCGCCGTCGCTTCTTTCTTCCCGCCATTCATCCATCCAGCCCTCCCCGCGCGGGGAGGGCGAGGAGAACCCATGCCTGCTCTTTCCATCCGCCACCAGCTTTTCATCGACGGCCGTTTTGTCGATGCCGAATCCGGTGAGACGCTCGCCACGCTGAACCCGCACGACAACACGCCCATCGCCCAGGTCGCGCTGGCCGGCAAGGTCGACGTCGACAAGGCCGTGGCCGCCGCGAAGCGTGCGTTCCCCAAGTGGAGCCGCATGGCCGCCGCCGACCGCGGCCGCATCCTGCTGAAGCTGGCCGACCTCATCGAGGCCAACGGCGAAGAACTCGCACGGCTCGAATCGCTGGACACCGGCCACCCCATCCGCGATTCGCGCCGGCTCGACGTGCCGCGCACCGCCGCGTGCTTCCGCTACTTCGGCGGCATGGCCGACAAGTTCCAGGGCGAGACCATTCCGGTGGAAGAGGGCTTTCTCAACTACACGCTGCGCGAGCCCGTCGGCATCGTCGGGCAGATCGTGCCGTGGAACTTTCCGCTCATGTTCACGAGCTGGAAGATGGCGCCCGCGCTCGCGGCCGGCAACTGCATCGTGATGAAGCCGGCCGAGATCACGCCGCTCACCTCGCTGCGCATCGCCGAGCTGATGGCCGAGGCGGGCCTGCCGCCCGGCGTGGTCAACATGCTGCCGGGCCTGGGCAGCGTGGCGGGCCAGTACATCGCCGAGCACCCCGAGATCGCCAAGATCGCCTTCACCGGCAGCACCGCCACCGGCCGGCGCATCGTGCAGGCCAGCGCGGGCAACCTGAAGAAGGTGCAGCTCGAGCTCGGCGGCAAGGGCCCCAACATCGTGTTCGAGGACGCGAACCTGCGGGCCGCCGTGAACGGCAGCGCCTGGGCCATCTTCCACAACCAGGGGCAGGCCTGCATCGCGGGCTCGCGGCTGATGCTGCACGAGAAGATCGCCGATGCCTTCCTCGAACAGTTCATTCCGCTCGCGCAGTCCATCCGCCTGGGCAATCCGCTCGACGAGAACACCGAGATGGGCCCGCTCACCAGCGCCCAGCACCGCGACCGCGTGCTGAGCTATGTCGAGGTCGCGAAGGCGCAGGGCGGCGAGGTGCTGGCGGGCGGAACCTCACCCGGCGGCGATCTGGCACAGGGCTGCTACGTGGCGCCGACCGTGGTGCGCGCCCGGTCGTACCAAGACCGCGTGGCGCAGGAAGAAGTGTTCGGCCCCTTCGTCACCGTGCTCACCTTCAAGAGCGACGAAGAAGCGATGCAGATCGCCAACGGCACCGACTACGGCCTGGGCAGCGGTCTGTGGACGAACAACCTGCAGCGCGCCCACAAGGTGGCGCGCGACCTGCACGCCGGCATGGTCTGGATCAACAGCTACAAGCGCGTGAACCCCGGCTCGCCCTTCGGCGGCGTGGGCCAGAGCGGCTACGGCCGCGAGATGGGCTTCGACGCGATGCGCGAGTACACGCAGGTCAAGAGCGTGTGGGTCAACGTCGACGCGCAGATTCCGCCGCACTTCGTGCGCTGAGCTTTTTCTTTCTCAATCAACGGGCGCACACGATGTCCTTTTCGATCCTCTCCCGGGCCTTGGTCGCCTGCACCCTGCTGTGGGGAATGGCCGCCCAGGCCCAGACGCCGGCCTGGCCTTCCAAGCCCGTGCGGCTGGTCGTCGGCTTTCCGCCGGGCGGCATCGTCGATACCGTCGCGCGCCAGTTGCAGCCGCGCCTGCAGGCCGCGCTCGGGCAGACGGTGATCGTCGACAACCGCAGCGGCGCCGGCGGCACGCTGGCAGGGGCCGAGGTGGCCCGCGCGGCGCCCGACGGTCACACGCTGCTGATGGTGTTCGACAGCTACGCGACCTATCCGCTGGTCTATCCCAAGCTGAGCTTCGACATCGTGAAAGACCTGCAGCCCGTGACGCAGGTGGCGAGCAACCCGCTGGTGCTGGTGGTCAATCCGAAGGTCGAGGCCAAGGACTTCGTGCGCTTCGTCGGCCAGCTCAAGGCGCAGCCGGGGCGCCTCAACTACGCCAGCGTCGGACCGGGCTCGAGCAACCACCTCACGGCCGAGTACTTCAAGGCCGTGAGCGGCACCTTCGTCACGCACATTCCCTACCGCGGCGGTGGCCCGGCCCAGCAGGACCTGCTGGGCGGACAGGTCGAGATGATGTTCCTCTCCGCCGTGCTGGCCCAGCCGCATGTCAACGCGGGCCGGCTGCGCGCCCTAGCCCAGACCGGCGCGCAGCGCGTGCCCGCCTATGCCGACGTACCGACCGTGGCCGAGAGCGGCTACCCCGGCTTCGAGGTGAACTCCTGGGTCGGCCTGCTGGCCCCGGCCGGCACGCCGCGCGCCGTGGTCGACCGGCTGCAGGCCGAGGTGCGCAAGATCGTGACCGAACCCGCCTTCCAGCAGCGGCTGCGCGAACAGGGCCTGACGGGCATCGCCAACACGCCCGAGCAGTTCGCCGCCGTGCTGCGCACCGAGCAGGACAAGTGGACCCGGCTGGTGCGCGAGCGCCGCCTGAGCCTCGAGTAGCCGGAAAGCGAAAGCACGCCATGCACGACTTCATCCACACCACCCATCCGCAGCGCGTGGTCTTCGGCGCCGGTTCGCTGCGCCACCTGGCGCGCGAGATCGATGCGCTGGGCGCGAAGCGGGCGCTGGTGCTCTGCACGCCCGAGCGGCGCCCGCAGGCCGAGCGCGTGGCGGCGTCGCTCGGTGCGCAGGCGGCCGGCCTGTTCGACCGCGCCGTGATGCACGTGCCCGTCGAGACGGCGCGCGAGGCGCGTGACCTGGCGCGCCAGCTCGGCGTCGACTGCGCCGTGGCGCTGGGCGGCGGCTCCACCACGGGGCTGGGCAAGGCCATCGCGCTTGAGTCCGGGCTGCCGATCGTCGCCATTCCCACCACCTACGCGGGCAGCGAGATGACGCCGATCTACGGCCTCACCGAGAACGGCCTGAAGCGGACCGGCAAGGACCCGCGCGTGCTGCCGCGCACCGTGATCTACGACCCCGAGCTGTCGCGCACGCTGCCCGTGGGCCTGAGCGTGACGAGCGGCATCAACGCCATCGCGCACGCGGCCGAGGGCCTGTACGCGCAGGACAGCAACCCGGTGATGGACCTGATGGCCGAGGAGGGCATCGGCGCACTCGCCCGCGCACTGCCCGCCATCCGCATTCAGCCCGACGACCTGGCGGCGCGCTCCGACGCGCTCTACGGCGCTTGGCTCTGCGGCGGCGTGCTCGGCGCGGTGGGCATGGCCTTGCACCACAAGCTGTGCCACACGCTCGGCGGCAGCTTCAACCTGCCGCATGCCGAGGTGCACACGGTGGTGCTGCCGCATGCGCTCGCGTTCAACGCGCAGGCCGCGCCGCGTGCCATGGCGCGCATCGCGCGCGCGCTCGGCGGCGTGTCGGCACCGGCGGCGGTCTATGCGCTGGCACGCGACAACGGCGCGCCGGTGGCGCTGAAGGACATCGGCATGCGCGCCGCCGACCTCGATCGCGCGGCCGACATCGCCGTCGCCAACCCTTACTGGAACCCACGGCCTTTCGGCCCGGCCGAGCGCGACGCGATCCGCGCGCTGCTGCAGCGCGCCTTCGATGGCGAGCCGCCGGGCTAGCCCACGGCGCGGGCACGGACACACACGAACAACGAAGGAGACAGCCATGACATTCAACCGCAGACAGTTCACGCAGGCCACCGCTGCACTCGTGGCCTCGGGCGCGACACCGCTGGTGTTCGCCGCCGACACGCTCAAGATCGGCTACGTGTCGCCGCAGACCGGGCCGCTCGCGCCCTTCGGCGAGGCCGACAAATGGGTGATCGAGCAGATGAAGGTCGCCTTCAAGGACGGCATCTCCGTCGGCGGCAAGAAGTACGCCGTGCAGATCGTGCTGAAGGACAGCCAGTCGAACCCCAACCGCGCGGGCGAGGTGGCGAACGACCTGATCCTGAAGGACAAGGTCGCGCTGGTGCTCACGGCCGGCACGCCCGAGACCGCCAACCCGGTGAGCGATGCCTGCGAACTCAACGAGGTGCCGTGCATTTCCAGCGTGGTGCCGTGGCAGCCGTGGTTCTTCGGCCGCAAGGGCGATCCCGCGAAGGGCTTCAACTGGACCTACCACGTGTTCTGGGGGCTCGAGGACGTCATCGCCACCTTCACCGCCGGCTGGAAGACCGTGGCCACCAACAAGAAGGTCGGCGGCCTGTTCCCCAACGACGGCGACGGCAACGCCTGGGGCGACAAGGAGCTGGGCTTTCCGAAGCCTCTCGCACAGATGGGCTTCACGCTCACCGACCCCGGCCGCTTCCAGAACGGCACGCAGGACTTCAGCGCGCAGATCGCGGCCTTCAAGCGCGACAACGTCGAGATCGTCACCGGCGTGGTGATCCCGCCCGACGCCAAGACCTTCCTCACGCAGGCGCGGCAGCAGGGATTCAAGCCCAAGGTGATCACGCTGGGCAAGGCGCTGCTGTTCCCGGGCGCCATCGAGGCACTGGGCGAACTGGGCGACGGTCTCTCGACCGAGGTGTGGTGGAGCCCGTCGCATCCGTTCAGCTCCAGCCTCACGCAGCAAAGCGCCAAGGCGCTGGCCGAGGCCTACGAGGCCGGCACGAAGAAGCAGTGGACGCAGCCCATCGGCTTTGCGCATGCGCTGTTCGAGGTGGCGGCGAACGCGCTGTCGCGTGCCAAGTCGCTGAAGTCGGGCGACGTGCGTGACGCCGTGGCCGCGACCTCGATCAACTCCGTGGTCGGCCCCGTGAAGTGGGGCGGGCAGGGCCCGTTCAAGAACGTCAGCAAGACACCGCTGGTGCTCGGCCAGTGGGGCAAGGGCAAGCAGCGCAAGGTGGAGCTGACGCTGGTGAACAACGAGGCCGCGAAGGCCATTCCCACCGGCGGCGCGCTGCGCCTGCTCTGAGTGACGGCTGCCATGACGCTGCTGGCCTTGCACGGCGTGAGCAAGTCCTACGGGGCGCTCAAGGTCACCGACGGCATCACGCTGGCGGTGGCCGAGGGCGAGACGCTGGGCATCCTCGGGCCCAACGGCGCGGGCAAGACCACGCTGTTCAACCTGATCTCGGGCGACGCGCGCGTCGATGCCGGCCGCGTGGAGTACGCGGGCCGCGACGTGACGCGGCTGCGCCCGCACCAGCGCTGCCGCGCCGGCATCGGCCGCAGCTACCAGGTGCCGCAGCCCTTCGGCCACATGAGCGTGTTCGAGAACCTCGTCACCGCCGCCTGCTTCGGCGGCCAGCAGGCCGAGCGCGAGGCCTGGGAGACGGCGCACGAGGTGCTGGCCCAGACCGGTCTGGCGCCGCACGCCAACAAGCCGGCCGGCGGGCTCACGCTGCTCGACCGCAAGCGGCTGGAGCTGGCGCGCGCGCTCGCGACCAAGCCGCGCCTGCTGCTGCTCGACGAGATCGCGGGCGGGCTCACCGAGCCCGAGGCGGCCGTGCTGGTGGCGGAACTGAAACGCATCAAGGCGCGCGGCGTGACCATGATCTGGATCGAGCACGTCGTGCATGCGCTGCTGTCGCTGGCCGACCGGCTGTTCGTCATCAACTTCGGGCAGCAGCTGGCGGAAGGCGCGCCGCGTGCGGTGATGAACGACCCCGAGGTGCGGCGCGTGTACATGGGGATCGAGGCATGAGCGCGCTGCTCGACACCCACGGCCTGCAGGCCTTCTACGGCGATGCGCAGGCGCTGTTCGGCATCGACTTCACGCTGTCGGCGGGCGAGCTGGTGGCGATCATCGGCGCCAACGGCGCGGGCAAGTCGACCTTTCTGAAAAGCCTCACGGGGCTGCTGCGCGCGCCGTCCGAAGCGATCCGCTTCAAGGGCGAGCCCATCGGCGGGCTGCCGCCCGGCGAGATCGTGCGGCGCGGCCTGGCGATGGTGCCGGAAGGCCGGCGCCTGTTCCCGAGCCTGAGCGTGGAAGAGAACCTGCTGATGGGCGCCACGCCGCGCCGCGCGGGGCCGTGGAACCTGCAGCGCCTGTACGGCCTGTTCCCGATCCTGGCCGAGAAGCGGCGCCAGCCCGCCACCTCGCTGTCGGGCGGGCAGCAGCAGATGGTGGCGCTGGGCCGCGCGCTCATGAGCAACCCCGAGGTGCTGCTGTGCGACGAGCTCTCGCTCGGCCTGGCGCCGGTCGTCATCCGCGAGATCTACGCGGCCATGCCGGCCATCACGGGGGAGGGCATGACGGTCGTGATCGTGGAGCAGGACGTGCGCATGGCGCGGCAGGTGTCGCAGCGCGTGTACTGCTTCCAGGACGGGCGCGTGTCGCTCACGGGGCGCTCGGACGAACTCACGCCCGAGCAGATCTCGCAGGCTTACTTCGGCATCGAGGACTCCCATGCTTGAAACCCTGCTCCAGGGCGTGCTGCTCGGCGGCCTCTACACGCTGTTCGCGCTCGGCCAGTCGCTGATGTTCGGCGTCATGCGGCTGACCAACACCGCGCAGGGCGACTTCATCATCCTGGGCGCCTTCGCGGTGATCGCGGGCGTCTCGATGACCGGCGCATCTGTGCCATGGGCGGTGGTGCTCGCGGTGTTGCCGCTGGCCTTCGGCTTCGGCTACCTGCTGCAGCGCCACGTGCTCAACGGCACGCTGGGCAAGGACCCGCTGCCCTCGCTGGTCGTGACCTTCGGCCTGTCGATCGTGATCCAGAACCTGCTGCTGGAGCTGTTCTCGGCCGACCCGCGCGCCATCGAGGTCGGCGCGCTGGCCACCGCCTCGGTGCCGCTGGGCGACACGCTGGCGCTGGGGGCACTGCCGCTGGTGATCCTGGCGGTCGCAGTGGCGGCCACGGGCGCGATGCAGTGGATGTTCACGCGCACGCCGCTGGGCCGCACTTTCCGCGCGGTGTCCGACGACCGCGAGATCGCCGAGCTGATGGGGCTGAAGGCCAAGCAGGTCTACGCGCTGGCCACGGGCATCGCCTTCGTGCTGATCGCCATCGCCGGCGCGCTGCAGGGCATGCGCACCACGGTGTCGCCGTCGGATGGTCCGCTGCTGCTGCTGTTCGCCTTCGAGGCCGTGATCATCGGCGGCATGGGCTCGTTCTGGGGCACGCTGGCCGGCGCCATGATCCTTGGCATCGCGCAGCAGATCGGCTTTCGCATCGACCCGGGCTGGGGCATCTGGTTCGGCCATCTCGTGTTCCTCGCGGTGCTGGTGCTGCGGCCGCAGGGACTGTTCCCCAAGACGCGCTGACCTGCCGACATGACCGACAAGACCTCCCCCGCGCCGCTCAGGCACGTGCTGTTCATCATGTGCGACCAGCTGCGCGCCGACCACCTCTCGTGCTACGGCCACCCGCGCCTGCAGACGCTGCACATCGACGCGCTGGCCGCGCGCGGCGTGCGCTTCAGCCATGCCTATGCGCAGGGCGCGGTCTGCGGCGCCTCGCGCATGTCGACCTACACCGGGCGCTATGTCAGCAGCCACGGGACGATGTGGAACTTCGTGCCGCTGTCGGTGGGGCAGAAGACGCTGGGCGACCACCTGCGCCCGCACGGCGTGCGCTGTGCGCTGGTCGGCAAGACGCACGTCGAGGCCGACACCGAGGGCGCGCGGCGCCTGGGCATCGACCCGACGCAGGGCGCGGGCCGGCTCGCGATGGAAGGCGGCTTCGAGCCCTATGCGCGCGACGACGGCATCTGGCCGCCGGGCTTCAAGGTCACGGGCAATGCCTACTGCGACTGGCTGCGCGCGCAAGGCTACGAGTCCGACAACCCCTGGCACGACTTCGCCAATTCGGGGCGCGGCCCCGACGGCGAGATCCTGAGCGGCTGGCAGATGCGCTGGGCCGACAGGCCCGCGCACATCGCCGGCGCGCACAGCGAGACGCCCTACACGACCGACCGCGCGATCGATTTCATGCGCGAGGCCGGCGACGCGCCCTGGGTGCTGCACCTGTCGTACATCAAGCCGCACTGGCCCTACGTGGCGCCCGCGCCGTACCACGCGATGTACGGGCCCGACGACATGCGGCCGGTGGTGCGCAGCGAGGCCGAGCGCATCGACGCCCACCCGGTGGTCGAAGGCTTCCGGCGCGAGACCGTGAGCCGCAACTTCAGCCGCGACGAGGTGCGCAACATGGTGGTGCCGACCTACATGGGGCTCGTGAAGCAGGTCGACGACCAGCTCGGCCGGCTCTTCGCCTTCATGGCCGAACAGGGGCTGGACCGCGACACGCTGGTGGTCTTCACCAGCGACCACGGCGACTACCTGGGCGACCACTGGCTGGGCGAGAAGGAGCTGTTCCACGACCCGATCGTGAAGGTGCCGCTGATCGTGGTCGACCCGCGCGCCGAGGCCGACGCGCGCCGCGGCACGGTGAGCGACGCGCTGGTCGAGTGCATCGACCTCGTGCCGACGATGCTCGACGCGCTGGGCCTGCCGCAGCCCGCCGAATGGCTCGAAGGCCGGTCGCTGCGCCCGCTGCTGCACGGCCACGCCGGCGCGGCCGGCAAGGACCTGGTGGTGTGCGAGAACAGCTTCGCCTTTCGCGACGAGGTGCGGCTGCCGCTGGCCCAGCCCGTCGAGCGCTGCCACATGACGATGCTGCGCACGCGCCGCTGGAAGTTCGTGCACTTCGAGGACCTGCCGCCGCAGCTGTTCGACATGCAGGCCGACCCGGACGAGCTGGTCGACCTGGGCCGCGATCCGGCCTTGGCCGCGGTGCGCGAGCAGATGCTGGGCCTGCTGTTCGACTGGCTGCGCCAGCGGCGGCGCTTTCCCACGGTGGCGCCCGAGGACATCGCGCGCTGGAACGCACGCGAGCTGGCGGCCGGCATCCTCATCGGCGCCTGGTAGGCCACGCCGGCCGGTCCGCGCACCCCATTTCAAAAAAAGGAGACATCCCATGAACGCTTTTCGCCGACCTCTCGCGGCCTGTATGGCGGCAGCCGCCGTGCTCGCCACCATCGCCGCGCCCAGCCACGCCGCCGACACCTGGCCCACCAAGCCCGTGCGGCTGGTGGTGGCCTTCCCGGCCGGTGCGCCGGGGGATATCGTGTCGCGGCTGATGCAGCCGGCCCTGCAGAAGGCGCTGGGCCAGCCCGTGGTGGTCGACAACAAGCCGGGCGCGGGCGGCAACATCGGCATGCAGGAGGTGGCGCGCGCCACCGACGGCCACACGGTGCTGGTCGGGCCCGACACCATGCTGACCATCAACCCGCACCTGTACCGCAAGCTCGCCATCCGCCCGATGGAAGACCTGGTGCCCGTGACCCAGCTCGCGGCGTTCAGCCAGGAGCTGGTGTGCTTTCCCGGCGCCGGCATCAAGACCCTGCCCGAGCTGCTGGCCGCGGCCCGGGCCAAGCCCATGAGCTACGCCTCGGGCGGCCCCGGCGTGCCCGGCCACATGGCCATGGAGATGCTGCTGGCCGACGCCGGCGTGCAGATGCAGCACGTGCCCTACCGCGGCCCGAGCCCGGCCATGCAGGACGTGATGGGCGGCATGGTGCCTTGCGGCTTCCTGGCCTCGCCGACGGTCGGTCCGATCATCCGCGACGGCAAGTTGGTGGCCATCGCCGTGTCGGGCAGCAAGCGCCTGGGCAGCCAGCCCACGGTGCCGACCGTGGCGCAGGCGGGCATCCAGGGCTACGACGCCAGCTTCGCCGAGATGATGGCGATGCCGCTGGCCGCGCCCGAGCTGCGCGAGCGGCTGGCCACCATGGACCTCGAGGTGGTGGCCAACACGCCCGAAGAAGCGGCGCGCCGCCTGCGCGCCGAACACCAGCGCTGGGGCCAGGTGGCCGCGCGCGTGCAGCTGCAGCTGGACTGAACGCCATGGCTTCCGTCGTCGTCACCATCGACACCGGCAGCAGCCGCCGCGCGGGCTGGACCGCCGCCGCGCTGGTGGCAGTGGCCGCCACGCTGCCCTTCTGGGGCGAGCCCAGCTGGATGCGCGAGTTCGTCGAGATCGCCTGCTACTTCATCTTCGCGATGATGTGGAACCTGCTGGCCGGCTACGGCGGCATGGTCAGCATCGGGCAGCAGGCCTTCTTCGGCTTCGGCGGCTACGTGATGCTGATGCTGGGCAACTTCGCGGGCGTGAATCCGTTCGTGGCGATTCCGCTCGGGGCACTGGCCGCCGCGCTGATCGCGGTGCCGGTGTCCTTCGTCGCCTTCCGGCTGTCGGGCGGCTACTTCGCCATCGGCACCTGGGTGATCGCCGAGGTGTTCCGGCTCAGCTTCGCCAACGTGTCGGCGGTGGGCGGCGGCTCGGGCACCACGCTCACGGCGCTGCGCGGCATCGAGCGCGCCACGCGCGAGAGCGTCACCTACTGGATGGCGTTGGGCTGCGTGGTGGCGGCGGTGTCGCTGGTCTACCTGTTCTTGCGCAGCCGCTTCGGGCTGGCGCTGCTGGCGATCCGCGACAACGAGATGGCCGCCGAATCGCAGGGCATCCCGGTGGCGCGCATGAAGCTCGCGGTGTACGTGGTGGCGGCCTTCGGTGCCGGGCTGGCGGGCGCGCTGTACTTCGTGGGCAACCTGCGCATCAGCCCCGACGCGGCCTTCGCGCCGAACTGGACCGCCTTCGCGATCTTCATGGTCGTGATCGGCGGCATCGGCCGCATCGAGGGGCCGCTGGTGGGCGCGCTCGTGTTCTGGGCCCTGAACAAGTTCCTGAGCGACTACGGCACCTGGTACCTGCTCGGCCTCGGGCTGCTGGCCATCGCGACCACGATCTTCTTCAAGCAGGGGCTGTGGGGCTGGGCGCAGCAGCGTTGGGCCTGGTCCCTGTTCCCGACGCAGCGGCGCCTGGCGGCGCCGCACGCGCCTTCTTCCCACCCGGAGCCCGACGCCCATGCGCAACATCGATGAACACACCATCACCGCCGCCGTGCTCGAGCGCATGGCCGGCTGCGAAGACGCACGGCTGAAGGAGGTGCTGTCGGCGCTGGTGCGCCACCTGCACGACTTCGCGCGCGAGGTGAGGCTCACCGAGGCCGAGTGGGCCGCGGGCATCGACTTCCTCACCGCCACGGGCCAGAAGTGCGACGCGCAGCGCCAGGAGTTCATCCTGCTGTCGGACACCCTGGGCCTGTCGATGCTCACCGTGGCGATGAACCACGCCAAGAGCCCGCAGGCCACCGAGGCCACCGTGTTCGGCCCCTTCCACGTGGCCGGCGCGCCGCAGCTCCCGCTGGGCAGCGACATCGCGGCGGGCGCCGTGGGCGAGCCGCTGTTCGTGCAGGCCACCGTGCGCGGGCGCGACGGCGAGCCCGTGGCCGGTGCGGTGGTCGACGTGTGGGAGGCCGACGCCGAAGGCTTCTACGATGTGCAGCGGCCCGGCGATCACTTGCAGGGGCGGGCGATCTTCCGCACCAACGGCGAGGGCCGGCTGTGGTTTCGCGGCGTGGCGCCGGTGGCCTATCCGATTCCCACCGACGGGCCGGTGGGCGCGATGCTGCGCGCGACCCGGCGCCATCCGTGGCGGCCCGCGCATGTGCACTTCATGGTGCAGGCGCCGGGCTACGAGACGCTGATCACGCACGTCTTCCGCGAAGGCGATCCGTACCTCGACAGCGATGCGGTGTTCGGCGTGCGCAGCTCGCTCATCGGCGACTTCGCGGCACATGCCCCGGGCCGCGCGCCCGACGGCAGCGTGCAGGACGGGCCGTTCCACACGCTGGACTTCGCGTTCGTGCTCGAGCCGGTCGGGGGGTGAGGAGGGGGCCGCGAACCGTTTCGGCGTTTCGCCGCCTCTCTTGCAGGTGTCCCTCTTCAAGGAGCCCTGCATATGTGTCCCGTTTCCATCACCTGGCATCTGCTTCGCGGCGCGGGCGCCCTGGCGCTCATCGCGCTGGCGGTGCTGCTGTCGTCCGCGCATCCCTGGATCGCGCCGGCTGCCGTCATCGGCGCCTTGCTGCTGCTGCGCGGCTGCCCGATGTGCTGGCTCGTCGGGCTGCTCGAAAGGCTGTCCGCGCGCAAGGCGGCCCCTGCGTCCGAGGCCACTTCCCAGAGGGGTTGATGAGCGATCGGCCTTCGCGGAATGGAAGGCTGATCCGGGATTCCATCCGCCCGTGTCGAGGGGGTGACGCCCCATTAGTGTGAGTTTGTTTGCACACGATGACAAAAGAACAGGGCTACCTGTTTCCGTTGGTCAATATCGGCACTTTTCCCTATCGACTGTACATAAACGTTAATACATTCCACTCCATTGTGAGAGGCATGCGGGGAGCGATGAAAAGGGAAGCGATGGTGGACAGGGTGGAACAGAAAAACGGTCGTGTGGTGGTGCTGACGGACTCCGGCGAAGAGATCGACTGGCTGCGAGGCCGGTTGAAGGACGCCGGCTTCAGCCCCTTGTGTGTGGTCAACGAGGAAGACCTGCTGGAGGCCGCCTCGATGCCCGGCGTCGGGCTCTTCCTGCTGATGGGCGAGACGATGGAGGGCGCGCTGCCGGAAATCCTGTTCGGCATCGGCGCCAGCCGTGCGGCCACCGCGCCGGTGGTCGTGCTGACCCGGTCGCGCGGCGTGCTGGAAACGCCCCGCGTGTCGGTGTTCGACGTCGACGATTTCCTGGTGAGCCCCTGGAACGTGGAAGAGGTCGTGGCGCGCGTGTCGACGCTGTGCGGCAGGAAATCGCTGCGCCGGAACGCGAAGCCGCACGGCCTCTACGGTTTCCAGCTCGTGCGCAGCCGCCTCGCGGTCGAGTACGCGAGCCGCGAAGCCATCATGACGCCGAGCGAATTCGAGATCGCCCGGGTGCTGGTGCGCCACCTCGACACGCCCGTGTCGCGGCAGCAACTGCCCCAGGGGCCCCGATGCAACGGGGAGCTGGGCGCCAGCCGGTCGCTCGATGCGCTGGTGTCGCGCGTGCGCAAGAAGCTGGCATCGATCGTGGCGGGCGAATTCCGCGTGCGCTCGCTCTACGGCGTGGGCTACACGCTGGAGCGCGCGCACAACCGGCACGGCAAGTGAGTTTTCGCGGGCAGCGCCCGCGGCATCCGAAGGGGTGACGCAAGGTCACCTTGAAAAAAGACGTTCGCCCATTCGCCTCCGAATTGAGGCCGGGCGTCGGCAGACCAACGAATGAATTCCGGCGAAGTGAGTCGGCTGGGATTGGCTTGAATTGAATTCAAGCCAATGGCGCAGCCGTGCCTGTTTGAATGGAATTGGATTTTGAAAAATCCATCAACCCGTATTTCACGCAGCCCGTGATTGAAACCATTGGGGGACAGGGCGCGCATGCAGGAACTTAAATTCACGGCGCCTGATTACACAGTCTGTGAATTTGTAAATTTAGTTTCGAAGTGGCCCCGAGGGCCAGTCCGAAGCCGCTCGAAGGGCCTCGTTTCTCCCTTGAAACACTGGGTGGTCGTGAGGCGGCGGGTTGATGTGGAAGTGAAATTATTCAAACACATCAACAACTTGGAGGCGATCCGCTTGTGAAATTGATCACACTCCAATTGCAGGTTTATTCACAATCTAAGCAGACGTCCAGATTACATCTGTATTCACAGTTGTTAACTTTGGAGGGCCTCTCGTGACATTTTCACGGAACCCTCGGCCATTGCAAGTGGCGGATCGCGGACGTTCGATTGTTTTTGTAAACATTCAGAAAATAATATGAACGTGGTAAATGGCTCATGGAAGCGGCTCGAAAAGGGCGTGCTTGCGTGAGGCCGAGCGTGGGCATCGGAGGCGGTCGCCGCCGATGCCGGTGTGTCAGTGGTGTGCTGCAAGTGGCTGGGAAATGGCTTCGACGCCAATTCGCGAGGCCACAGGTCAAGTCGGTTTGATCTTCGTGTTGCCTCGGTCTGGCTTTGAAGTTGTTTTTTAGGAGTTGTCTATGTCTATCGGAAGTTCGTCTCAAGTGAATTCATTCATGTCGCCGGTGGTCCGGCTGACCGTTCGCCTCGGCTTGGGGCTCGGCGTGGCCATGACCCTGGGGCTGGGCGGCATGGCCGCCGCGCAGGGCACGAAGGCCGCGCCCGCGCCCACCGAGGCCGCGCAGAAGAAGACCGTCGCGGTCGTGCTGACGCAGGCCAAGGTGGTCAAGGACGCGCAGGGCAAGGAGCAGTTGGTGGCGGCCGATTCGGTCAAGCCGGGCGACGTGCTCGAGTACACGGCCACCTACACCAACCACACCGGCAAGGCCGTCACCGGCCTGGTGGCCAACCTGCCGATCCCCGAAGGCCTGGAGTACCTGCCCAAGACCGCCAAGCCCGGCGCGACGCTGGTCAAGGCCGCGACCAAGGACGGCGCCTTTGCCGCCGAGCCGCTGGCGCGCGTCGTCAACGGCAAGTCGGAGCCGGTTCCCTACAACGAGTACCGCTCGCTGCGCTGGACGCTGGGCCAGCTGCCCGCCAACGGCTCGGCCGCGGTGACCGCGCGCGCCAAGGTCGAGACGGTGGTGCCGCCCGCGCCGGTGGCTGCTGCGGGCGAACCGCAGAAGGTCGCGCGCGTCGCACCCTGAGTTCGCGGCGCTGACGACGGTCGTGGGCGGCACTGAGCCGCTCTGACGGCCGCTTCTCTCTTTCTTTCCAAAACCCCGTTGGTTTTTCCATTGCCGGTTTCCGTTCGCGGAAATCCCCGGCCGGGGTGAGTTCGTCCTTTTTTTGACCTTTTTTGACCCCAACCCCCGAGGAGAAACCCAAGTGATCCCTACCTTGTCTGCCCGTCGCACCGGCCCCGCGCCGCGCGCGCTCTGGGCGGGCGCAGCAGCCCTGACGCTGAGCTTCCTTTTTGGAAGTTCCGGCGCACTCGCTGCGGCTCCACCCGCCAACACCATCATCGGTAACCAGGCTTCGGCCACTTACCTGGACCCGAACGGCGCCAGCCAGCTGGCCACCTCCAACCTCGTGCAGACGACGGTGCAGCAGGTCGGCTCGTTCAACCTGGACACCTACACCACCGTGACGACCAACGTGGTCAACACCAAGACCGGCGCCGCGGGCACGACCGTGTACGCGCCGCACGTGCTGACCAACACCGGCAACGGCACCGACACGTTCACGCTGAGCGTGGCCGCACCGGCCAGCCCGAACGGCTTCACCAAGGTCGAAGTGTTCGCCGACGCGAACGCCGACGGCGTGCCCGACAGCACGACCGCGCTGTGCTCGGTGGTTCCGGGTGCGGTCTGTAACGTCCCGGCCCAGACCGTGGCGGGTGGCAACGGCACGTTCCCGTTCGTCGTGGCGTACTCGATCCCGAGCACCGCTTCGTCCGGCACGTTCACCTCGCCGGTGGCCGCGACCATCACGGCCACCGCAGGCACGCCGGCGCTGTACGCGGCGGGTAACACGCAAGCGGCCGACGTCGACAACGTGAACCTCACGGATCAGGCGGCCTTCAACGCCACCAAGAGCCTGAGCGTTCCGTCGGTCGCCTGGTCGGCCAATGGCGGCACCTGGCCCGCGGCATCGGTGAGCGGTCCGCGCTCGGTCGCAGGTTGCGCGGCTACCACCACGGCAGCTGGCGCACCCGCAGCAGGCTGCGTCTACACCACCTATACGTTGAAGTTCAACAACACGGGTGGTGCGGCTGGCCGGTTCGTCATGACCGACACGTTGCCCGCAGGCTTCACGTACGTGCCGGGTTCGGCCGTCTGGAGCAATGCACCGGGCACGGCGCTCACGGACGCACCGCAGGGTGATGTGGCTGGTAACGCCATCGACTTCACCGCGACCGGCAACACGCTGGCCTTCGTGGTGGCCTCGCTGCCGCCGAACGTCACGCAGACGGTGAGCTTCGTCGTGATGGTCAACAACACGGCGGCCATCGGCACGTCGACCACGACCAACACGGCCAAGTACAACCCCGTGACTGTGCCGACGACGGTCACGTCGGACAACCCGGGCACGACGGGCTCGCCGACCAACCCCGCGAGCTACAACGTCATCGGCACCTTCGGCATCGTGCTCGGTTCTGCTTCCGGCAGCCCGACCACCTCGCTGGACACGGCGGTGGGCAACCCCAACACGACCGCGGCCGACACGACGACTGTCGCCAGCGCGGCCATGGGCGCCACGGTGAAGTTCACGCAGACGGTGTTCAACACGGGCAATGCCACGGACGTCGTGAACCTCACGGCCGCCCTGGGCACCTTCCCGGCCGGAACGACCTTCAAGTTCTTTGCCGCCGACGGTGTCACGCCGTTGATCGACAACAACAGCGACGGCATTCCCGACACCGGTCCGGTCGCGGCCAACGGCAGCGTGCAGTTCGTGCTCGCCGCCACGCTACCGTCTCCCGGCACGCTGCCCACCGGTCCGTTCAGTGCGATCGTGACGGGTACCTCGACGGGCGACAGCACGAAGACGGAATCCACCCGCGACACCCTGAACGCCATGATCGGCGTGCTGGTCGACCTGACCAACACGGCCACCGGTAACGGCACCGCAGGCAACACCGGCAACGGCGACGTGGGCACGGGCCCGAGCCCGCAGCCGACCACCACGAAGACGACCGCTGCCGGCACCGGCGCGATCTTCACGCTGTTCGTCAAGAACAACGACACGGTGGCCAACACCTACAGCCTGGCGGCGAGCCAGACCAACAGCTTCCCGGGCAGCCTGCCCGCAGGCTGGACCGTCAAGTTCGTGGCGGCGGGTGGCACCTGCACGGGTGCGGCGATCACCACGGTGGAGGTTGCAGCCAACGCGCAGACGCCGGTCGATGCCTGCGTGACGCCGCCTGCTTCGCAGACGCCCGTCACCGGCCAGCTGGTGTACTTCCAGGTGCGTTCCACCATCGTGACGTCGACGGGCGCCGTGGCGATCGACACGAAGACCGATGCCGTGACCGTGACCCAGGCCGTGACCTACGGTGCGACGCTGACGCCGAACAACAACGGCCAGATCGCCCCCGGCGGCTCGGTCGTGTACGCCCACACGCTGACCAACACCGGCACGCAAAGCTGCGCTGGCCCGTACACCGTGTCGGCCACGCTGCCGGCGGCAGACGTGACGGCTGGCTGGACCACCGCGCTGTACATCGACGTGGACGGCGACGGCCAGATCGGCAGCGGCGACACGCTGGTGACCGGCACGATCCCGGGCCCGCTGGCGGCCAACGGCACGCAGAAGCTGCTCGTCAAGGTGTTCGCACCGGGCGGCGCTTCGGCAGGTGCCGTGGACACGGCCACCGTCACGGTGACCTTCCCGGCAGGCGCCACCTCGTGCGGCACGCCCTCGGCCACCGACGTGACCACGGTCATCACGGGCCAGATGCGCCTCGTGAAGACGCAGGCACTGGACACGAACTGCGATGGCACCGAGGTCCCGTCCTCGTCGGCTCCGCTGGTCGCCAAGCCCGGTGAGTGCATCGTGTACCGCGTCGTTGCCACCAACGAAGGCGCGGCACCGGTCACCAACATGTCGATCAACGACGCGGTGCCGGCCTACACCTCCTTCACCGGTGCGACGCAGCCTCCGGCCGCCAACCAGTGCACGTCCATTGGCGTGACCGGCACGGCCCTGGCCTACAGCAGCACCGCCACCACCGTGGCCTGCGGCAGCGCAAGCAACACCGTGGCACCTGGCGGCACCGCCACGCTGCTGTTCTCCGTGAAGGTCAACAACTGAGCTTCACCTGAGTGAAGCGGAGCCGACGGGTGCAAGCCCGTCGGCTCCCTCGCACAGGGCACACAGGCCTGTGCGTTTTCCTTTGCGCCTTCTCTCGTTTCCGAGGCGAGGGCGCAAACGAAAAAGTTCTTTCGTTTCTTCTGATCCCCACGCGGTGATCGATCAAGGGTTCGCGGCATGCTGTTCACTTTCAATCCCAGGAGCACACACCGGCCATCGTGGCGCGGATGGGCTGCCGCGCTCGCTGCTGGCGCGGCGCTGCTGCTGGGTGGCGCCGTGCAGGAAGCGAACGCCGCACCGGCGCCCGCCGGCATCGTGATCCGCAGCATCGCCACGGGCACCTACGTGCCCAACGGCCTGGCGCAGACCGAGACCATCTCGTCCAACGAAGTGATCGCCACGGTGCTGCCGGTGGAAGCGCTGGTGCTCACGCAGGACCAGTCGCTGTCGCGCCCGCCCGCGAGCATCGTCACGCTGAGCCACCTGCTCACCAACACCGGCAACGTCGCCTCCACCTACACGCTGGCGCTGGCCAACAACGCCGGCGGCTGCGCGGCCGACACGCTCGATCTGTCCGCCTTGCGCGTGGTGCGGGACAGCAACAACAACGGCGTGGTCGATCCGGCCGATCCGGTGGTGCAACTCAACGCGGCGGGTGCCATTGCTTTGAAGCCCGGCGAGACTGCCGCGCTGCTGGTGCAGGGCACGATCCCCACGGCCGCGACGGGCGTGGCCTGCGTCGGTTTGACGGCCACCACCGCGCTGCAAGGCCTCACCGCGATCAACCGCGACACCGTCACCGTCGGCAACGCCGCCGCGCTGCAGCTGGTCAAGTCGGCCAGCTACCCCGGCAACGTCATCCCCGGCCAGACGCGCATCGACTTCTCGGTCTCGGGCACCAACATCGGCGCGCAGGACGCGCAGCCGTCCAACGTCATCGCGCCCACCAACACGCCGCTGCTGGTCAACGGTGCTCCTTCTGCATTGGTCCTCGTGCGCGACCCCGTGCCCGCCGGCACCCAGTACGTGCCCGGCACGCTGCGCACCACCGCCGCCAACGCCGTCAAGCTGTACCGCCTGGCCAACGATCCGGCGTTCAGCTATCGCACCGCAGAAGACGCCTCGGCCGTCGAAGTGGCCATCGGCATCTCCACGCCCGTGGCGCGCAACGTGTCCATCGCGATGCAGTTCGCCGTCAAGGTCAACGCCGACCAGGTGGGCGAGATCCGCAACACCGCGCACAGCCAGTACAACGACGGCACGGGCCCGGCCACCGTGCCCTCGAACACCATCGTCATCAGCTCCACCCAGGCGCGCATCGGCGCGGCCAAGGCCGCATCCACCCCGCGCGTGAACCGCAACGCCGACGGCAAGACCGACGGCACCGCCACCGTGCGCTTCAGCGTCAACGTGCGCAACTACGGCACGTCATGGCTGTACGGCGTGCAGGCCGCCGACGTGATGGAAGGCGCAGGCGCCACGCAGTTCGGCACCTACACCGCAGCCGCCGTGCCCGGCGCGAATCAATACACCATCGTGCCCGGCTCGATCGTGATCGCGCCCGCACCCAGCGGCGGCACCGTCGCCGCGCCCAACCCCGCCTTCAAGGGCACCGCCGCCGCCTCGAACCTGCTGGCCGACGGCGCGGTGCTGCCCGTGGGCGCACAACTGACGGTGCAGTTCGATGCCCGCATCAACTTCACCGGCCGCACCGGCACCTTGCTGAACACCGTCAAGGCCTCGGGTGCCCTCAATGCCGGCGGCCCCGCGGTGGCCCTGGACGACTCCGTCAACGGCGACAACCCCGACGCCGACGGCGACGGCAACCCCAACAACGACACCTCGCCCACGCCCGTCTCCACGCAGCTGCCCACGCTCACGCTGACCAAGCAGGCCTCCATCGCACGGCGCGTGTCGCCCGGCGTCTACGAGCTGGACTACACCTTCAAGGTCACCAACACCGGCGCCGTCGCCGCGCCCAACGTGCGCGTGATCGACAACCTGAACTGCACCTTCGACATGGACAAGTCGAGCGGTCAGGTCGCCTCGTGGGAACTGCTGGGCCCGCCCAAGGCCGCCAACGGCAACCTCAACGCCGCCACCGGCTTCACCGGCCGCGCCACCTGCAACCGCACCACGCAAGACAGCGCCGACCCCTTCCAGCTGCCCACCGAAGTGGCGCTGAGCCTGACCGACGGCGCCCGCGCGCTGGCCCCGGGCCAGAGCGAACAGATCCGCCTGAGCGTGCGCATCACCGAGAAGGCATCGGCCATCGGTGGGCGCGTGTCGCTCACCAACAAGGCCTGGGCCGCCGCCTTCGAGCAGAACACCGTCAACGTCACGCCCACCATGCTGCTGGCGGCCACCGCCACCTCGGTGCAGTCGCTGCTGGTCGATCCGCAGGGCACGGTCTACAACGCACTGACCCGTCAACCCGTGGCCGGCGCGCTGGTCACCTACACGCGCCAGTCGTGCAGCAGCGGCACGGCCGGCCCCATCACCGCGGCCGAGATCTACGGCGCCGACTCGGGCACCTACACGCTCAACCCCAACGGCAGCGTCTCGATGACCACGGGTGCCGATGGCGCCTACCAGTTCTACCTGCAGACGCCGCCCGTGACGGGCCTGTGCACGTACGCACTCTCGGTCACGCCCCCGGCCGGCAGTGGCTACGTCTACCCCTCGCAACTGATCCCCGTGACCGGTGGCTCGTTCACCAGCTGCGGCGCCGTCGTGCCCAGCGCCGTGCCCCCGAAGGACGCCGACCCGACCAGCTACTACTTCCAGGTGCAGGCCGGCGCCAAGCCCGACGGCACGCCGTGCGATGCCGTGCACAACCACATCCCGCTCGACCCGGGCAACATCCTGGGCCTGGTGCTGCGCAAGGACGGCAGCAAGCGCCAGGTCGAGTTCGGCGACTTCATCGACTACGCGCTCACCGTCACCAACAAGACCGGCTTCCCCGTCACCGGCGTCACCTTCAACGACACACTGCCCCCGGGCTTCGCGTACGTGGCCAACAGCGTGCGCCTGAACGGGCAAGTGGTGCCCAACCCCGCCGGCGGCGCCGGCCCGGGATTGATCTTCAACTACCCCACGCTGGTCATTGCGCCGGATCAGTCGGCCATGGTGCGCTACCGCGTGCGCATCGGCGTGGGCGCGCCCACCAACGGCGACGCCATCAACCGCGCGCGCGCCACCTCGGGCCCCATCCAGTCGAACCTGGCGAACTGGACCGTGCGCGTGACGGGCGGCGTGTTCTCCGACGACGCCTTCGCCTTCGGCAAGGTGTACCTCGATTGCAAGCGCGATGGCCAACGGGATGGTAGGCAAGAGGGCGCCGACGAGATCGGCGTGCCCGGCGTGCGCCTGTACATGGAAGACGGCACCCACGTCGTCACCGACATCGAAGGCAAGTGGAGCCTGTACGGCCTCAAGCCTGTGACCCACGTGCTGCGCCTGGACCAGACCACGCTGCCGCTGGGCGCCAAGCTCGAAGTGCTCGACAACCGCAACTCGGGCACCCCCGAGAGCCGCTTCGTCGATCTGAAGAAGGGCGAGTTCCACAAGGCCAACTTCATCATCACGAACTGCGACGAGAAGAGCGTCATTGCCGACGTGGCCGCACGCCGCGCCGCCATTGCCGCGCGCCCCGACACCGAGGCCGAAGCGCAAGTGCGCCTGCGCCTGGACCCCGAAGGCAAGGTCGTTCCCGTGGGCGACGTGCGCGGCCTGCCGGCCACCGGCCAGGCCCTGGCCAGCGGCAGCACCGGCGCCGTGCAACCCACCTCGGCGCCGCTGATCGCGCTGCCCGTGGCCCCGGCCAACGCCAGCAGCTTCGTCAGCGGCGGTGGCGGCAGCATGGGCGGCACGCTGGGCGTGCAGCCCGCGATCCCCACCGGCAGCCTGTTCTCGCCGCTGAACGGCGTGCCCACCTCGGGCCTGCCGTCGTCGCCCACCAGTGGCTCAGCCACCGGTGTCGGCGCGCAGGCCATGCGCCCCATCGGCACCGGCGGCGCGATGCTCGAGCCGCGCGCCAACCCGCTGCTGCCCCAGGCGGTTCCGAGTCCCATCGAACTCGAGACCCTGCTGCCCCAGCTGGAGAACAACACGCTGGGCTTCATCGGCCTGAAGGACCGCGACACCGTCGCCGGCCAGTCGATCAACGTGCGCGTCAAGGGCACGGCCGGCACCAGCCTGCGCCTGAGCGTCAACGGCAGTGCATTGGAAGAACGCCGCGTCGGCAAGAAGACCCAGCTGGCCTCCAAGAACATCGCCGCCTGGGAGTACATCGGCGTGGCCCTGCGCCCCGGCACCAACACCCTCAAGCTCGAAGCGGTGGACGGCTTCGGCAACGTGCGCGGCAGTGCCGACGAGATCACCGTCATCGCCCCCGACAAGCTCGGCGCCATCGAGGTCGACCTGCCCGAGGTGGCGCGCGCCGACCTGCGCACGCCCGTCGTCGTCAAGGTGCGCCTGATCGACGCGGCCGGCGTGCCCGTGACCGCCCGCACGCAACTCACGCTGGAGACCGACCGCGGCCGCTGGCTCGCCGAAGACTTGAACCCGACCGAACCTGGCACGCAGGTCTTCATGGATGGCGGCGCCGCAGAGTTCCAGCTGATGCCCCCGGGCGAACCGGGCGATGCGCGCCTGCGCGTGAGCGCCGGCACCTTCGTCAAGGAAGTGCGCCTGGCGCTGCTGCCCGAGATGCGCCCCATGATCGGCGTGGGCATCGTCGAAGGCGTGCTCGACTTCACCAAGCGCGGCAAGCTGCCCATCGGCGCGATGCCCGCCGGCGCCGCCTTCGAGGCGGAACTCTCGGGCCTGAAGGACGAAGGCACCAACAGCCGCGCCAGCGGTCGCGCCGCCTTCTTCTTCAAGGGCACCGTCAAGGGCGAGTACCTGCTCACGGCCGCCTACGACTCCGACAAGACGCGCAAGGACCGCCTGTTCCGCGACATCCGCCCCGACGAGTTCTATCCGATCTACGGCGACTCCGCGGTCAAGGGCTTCGACGCCCAGAGCACGCAAAAACTCTACGTGCGCATCGACAAGAACCGCTCCTACCTGCTGTACGGCGACTTCACCACCGCCAGCAGCACCGAGGTGCGCAACCTCAGCCAGAGCAACCGTTCGCTCACGGGCCTGAAGCACGTGTACGAGGACGAGAACGTGCGCGCCACCAGCTATGTCTCGCGCACCGCGCAGACGCAGCAGGTGGAAGAGTTCCGCGCGCTGGGCACCTCGGGCCCGTATTACCTGAGCGCCAGCAACGGCGAGTTCGTGGACAACAGCGAACAGATCGAGATCGTGGTGCGCGACCGCAACCAGCCCAACATCGTGCTGCAGCGCACGGCCGTGGCGCGCTTCGTGGACTACACGGTGGAGCCGCTCACGCGCCGCATCCTGTTCACCCACGCCATCGCTTCGATCGACGCGAACCTGAACCCGCAGTCGATCCGCGTGACCTACGAAGTGGACAGCGGCGGCCCCAAGTTCACCGTGGCCGGTACCGACGTGCAAGTGAAGGTCGGCGAGAACCTGCAGCTGGGCGTGGTGGCTTCCACCGACCAGAACCCGCAGAACAAGCGCAACCTGCAGGCGCTCACGGGCGTGGCGCGCATCGGCCAGAACACCAGCGTGGCGGCCGAGCTGGTCAAGACCGACTCCGACGACAAGGGCAACGGCCACGGCGCGCGCGTGGAAGCGCGCTACCAGGACGAGAAGCTGGCCGTGGTGGCCCTGGCGGCCAAGACCAGCAAGGGCTTCGACAACCCCGGCGCGAGCTTCTCGGCCGGCCACACCGAAGCCTCGGCGCGCGCCGAGTACCGCGTCGACCCGACCCTGGCCGTGCGCGGCGAGGTGCTCTACAGCAAGGACGCGACCCAGGTCGACGAGCGCAAGGGCGCCACGGTGAGCGTGCAGAAGAAGCTCAGCGACAAGACCGTCGCCGAGGTGGGCCTGCGCCACGGCCAGAGCAACAACGCGCTGGGCTCCAGCTCGGGCTTCGACTACGGCCAGATCTCCACCTACAACGGCCAGATGGGCAGCAGCATCGGCGCCAACAGCGTGACCACGCTGGGCGCGGCCGCCGCCGCCGCGGGCGTGGACACGCAGAGCCAGACGACGGTGCGCGGGCGCCTGTCGACCGAGGTGCCCGGCGTGGCCGGTGCGCAGGTGTTCGTGGAAGGCGAGCAGGACCTCAAGGACGGCAAGCGCCACGCGCTGGCCGTCGGCGGCAACTACGCCATCACCGACAAGACGCGCGTGTACGGCCGCTACGAGCTGATCTCCACGCTCAACGGCCCCTACGAGCTGGACAGCACGCAGCGCAACAACACCGGCATCGTCGGCATCGAGAGCAACTACATGGAAGGCGGTCGCGTGTACAACGAGTACCGCATCGCCGACGGCGCCGAAGGGCGCGGCGTGCAGGCGGCCATCGGGGTGCGCAACACCTTCAAGGTCAACGAGCAGATCCGTGTGACCGGGGGCATCGAGCACACGCGCGACATGAGCGGCTACAGCAACAGCAAGAACACCGGCACGGGCTATGCCGGTGGGCTGGGCGAGTCGACCGCGATCACCAGCGGCATCGAATACATCACCGACCGGATCAAGGCCAGCGGCGTGTACGAAGCCCGTCGCGGCGACGACGCGAACACGCGCCTGTTCAGCGCCGGCTTCGGCTTCAAGCTCGATCCGTCCTGGAGCCTGCTGGCGCGCAGCATCGTGAGCGACAGCGAAGGCCAGGGCGCCAACGCGGGCAACGAGCGCCACCTGCAGCGCCACCAGATCGGCATTGCCTACCGGCCCGTGGACGACGACACCTGGAACGCGCTGGCACGCTACGAGCGCCGCTCCGAGCGCGTGGTGGGCGCGGGCAATGCGGCCGGCGCGCTGCAGGGCAGCAGTGTCTTCGGCGCCGACAACGGCGCCAGCCTGCCGGGCAAGACCAGCGCGGACATCGTCTCGGCGCACGTCAACTACAACCCCGAGCCGGGCAAGGCGGTGATGGCGCGCTACGCCTTCAAGCTCAGCCGCGCCGACGACGGCACGCTGGCCAGCAAGTACTGGGCGCACCTGGTGCAGGCGCGCTACACCCAGGACATCAACCAGGACTGGGACTTCGGCGTGCAGGCCGGCCTGCTGTACGGCAAGGGTGGCGCGCTGCAGAAGACCTTCGGCGTCGAGGTGGGCTACCAGGTGCAGAAGAACATGTGGGTGTCGGCGGGCTACAACTTCGTGGGGTTGAACGACCGCGATCTGACGGCCAACGAGTACACGAGCAAGGGCGCCTATGTGCGGCTGCGCTTCAAGTTCGACGAGACGCATCTGGGGTTTGCGTCGACGGGGGAGACGAGCGTGGCGAAGGCGCAGAAGGCAGAGAAGCTGGCTGCGGATGCGCCCGAAGTGGCTCCGCTGCCGATGCGCACGGTGTTGCAGGCCGAGGCGCTGTTCGAGCCCGCCAAGTCCTTCATCAAGCCGCAGGCGCACGACACGCTGAACACGCTGGCCGCGCAGATCAAGGCGACCGAGGCGCAGGTGGTGATCCACATCAGCCACTCGGACGCACAAGGCAGCGCAGACGATCGCATGCAGCTGGTCGCGCAGCGGACCAATGCCGTGCGCAGCTACCTGATCGGGCGCGGCGTGGATGTGCTGCGCCTGCGCACCGACACCAAAGAAGACACGCAGCCTGTCGCAGGCGATGACAGCAGCGCCAAGAGCCGCTGGGTCGTGATCGCCGCGGCCGCGCAAGAAACCCGCTGAACGAGACCATGATGCAAAGCAGAACGAGAAACGAAGCGGGCGGGATGGCGCGGCTCGGCGGGGTGTTGAAGGGCGTGCTTGCCGCGACGGCCTTGTGGCTGTTCGCCATGCCAGGTGCGCAGGCTGCAACCGCTGCGTGCACGCCGCAGTCGGGCTACAACAGCTGCGTGACCTTCACCCATTCGGGCTCGGCGCAGACCTTCACGGTGCCTGCGGGCGTGTCGTCGGTGCGCGTCACGATGTGGGGCGCCGGCGGCGGCGGGTCCACGGCGGCCGGCGGCAACTCGGCCAACGGGGGCGCCGGCGGCTTCGCCGATGGCACCGTGTCGGTCACGCCCGGCACCGCCATGGCGGTGACGGTGGGGCAGGG
>NZ_JBWKYF010000074.1:5141-32800 GCF_059423605.1 Variovorax sp. GW460-12-1-14-LB1 | reverse complement strand
CCCCGGGGTGGGGTCGCCAGAGGGGGAAGGGGTCGCCATGCGTGTTGTCTCCGCTGTGTTTCGGGGCACTGTAGCGCCGGCCTTTCGCATCGTGGAGTGGCGGCTGACAAGCCGGCGACACGGGTTTTCCCGATTTCCCACACGCCGGATGCCCCTGTCGCCGGGCTGGGACAATGGCGGGCTTATGGCAAAACAACGGATCGTGGTCGGGCTGAGCGGCGGGGTGGACTCCGCGGTCACCGCGCACCTGCTCAAGCAGCAGGGGCACGAGGTGGTCGGCATCTTCATGAAGAACTGGGAAGACGACGACGACAGCGAGTACTGCTCGTCGAACATCGACTTCATCGACGCCGCCAGCGTGGCCGACGTGTTGGGCATCGAGATCGAGCACGTCAACTTCGCCGCCGACTACAAGGACCGCGTGTTCGCCGAGTTCCTGCGCGAGTACAAGGCCGGCCGCACGCCGAACCCCGACGTGCTGTGCAACGCCGAGATCAAGTTCAAGGCCTTCCTCGACCACGCCATGCGGCTGGGCGCCGAGAAGATCGCCACGGGCCACTACGCCCGCGTGCGCCTCGACGAAGCTTCGGGCCGGCACGAGCTGCTCAAGGGGCTCGACAACTCGAAGGACCAGAGCTACTTCCTGCACCGCCTGAACCAGGCGCAGCTGTCGAAGACGCTGTTCCCGGTCGGCGAGCTGCACAAGACCGAGGTGCGCCGCATCGCGGAAGAGATCGGCCTGCCCAACGCGAAGAAGAAGGACTCGACCGGCATCTGCTTCATCGGCGAGCGGCCGTTCCGCGACTTCCTGAACCGCTACATCTCCAAGGAGCCGGGCCCGATCAAGGACGACCGCGGCCGCAAGCTCGGCGAGCACCAGGGCCTGAGCTTCTACACGCTGGGCCAGCGCCAGGGGCTGGGCATCGGCGGCGTGAAGGAAAAGGGCGCCCAGCGCGGCGCGGGCGACCATTCGCCCTGGTTCGTCGCGCGCAAGGACGTCGAGAAGAACACGCTGTGGGTGGTGCAGGGGCACGACCATCCGTGGCTGCTGTCGTCCGAACTGAAGGCGGACGACGCGAGCTGGGTCGCCGGCGAGGCGCCCGGCGCGGGCGCCTACGGTTCGAAGGCGCGCTACCGGCAGGCCGACGCGGCCTGCGAACTGTCCGAGGGCGCCAACGGCGCCTTCAGCCTGCGCTTCGGAGCGCCGCAATGGGCGGTCACGCCAGGGCAGTCGGCCGTGCTGTACGACGGCGAACGCTGCCTCGGGGGCGGCGTCATCGTCTGAACCGGCCTCAGCGGGGCTGCCGCACGCTGTCTTCGGTGTGGATCAGCGCGAGCGGGTGGCGCTTGCCGGCGAGGTAGTCCTCGACGCAGCGCAGCAGCAGCGGGCTGCGATGGCGCGCCGCGCTGGCGCGGATCTCGTCCACGGTCATCCAGAGCGTGCGCACGATGCCTTCGTCGAGCGCACGACCTTCTTCGCGTGCGCCCAGCTCGCCGGTGAAGGCAAAGCGCATGTAGGTCACGTCGGGCTGCTCGGCCGAGCGCGCCATGTACACGCCCAGCAGCGCGGTCGGCGTGAAGGCGTGGGCCGTTTCCTCGAGCGTCTCGCGAATGCAGCCGTCCTCGGGCGACTCGCCGGGGTCGAGGTGGCCGGCCGGGTTGTTGAGCTTCAGGCCGTCGTCGGTCTGCTCTTCGACGAGCAGGAAGCGGCCGTCTTGCTCGATCACCGCGGCCACGGTGACATTGGGTTTCCAGCGTGTGGGCATCGTGGGCGCGAGTCTATCGGCATCTCGGCTATCGCACGACATAGCCGCTGAAGCGCCAGATGCGGTCGGCGTCGAGCCGGAAGCTCACCCGTTCGCGCAGCGTGCGCTCGGGCGTGTTGCCGAAGCGGGTCTCGTACTCGACGCTGACGTACTGGCCGGCCGCATCGGCGTCCGGGTCGGTCACGACCTGCCGGTGCACGGCCACCCAGGTGCGCTGCTGCGGCCCGCCGAGCGGGGCGCGGCTTTTGGCCACCTTGCTGGCGAAGTCGGTGCGGGTGATGCGCTTGCGGGTGGCGGGCGTGGCGCCGTCCCACAGCTCGCCGGCCTCGTTCCGGTCGATCATCTGGATCGCCTGCAGGCCGCCGCGCACCATGTCGCTGGCCTCGACGTCTTCAGCGAGGGCGGGGAACAGGCCGCTGCACAGCAGGAGCAGCGCGGCCAGGAGGAGCCGGGGCATGGGGAAGGGCGCTTGTTCGGACAGAACAAGTTGGAGGCCGACGGGGAGGAGGGGTTCCCTGCCCGGCCTGCCGGGGCATGCGCTCAGCGCGCGTTGGAAGCTGCAGCGGCGGGCCGCGTGTCGACCTCGATGGTTTCCAGCCGGTAGCCCAGACCGTACACGGCCAGCAGCAGGAAGCCGTTCGACGGACGCAACTCGAGCTTGGTGCGCAGGCGCGACACGTGGGTGTCGAGCGAGCGCGACAGCGCCTCGACCCCCAGCCCCCAGACCGCCTCGTGCAGGTGCTCGCGCGAGAGCAGGCGCCCCAGGTTCTGGAACAGGAAGAGCGCGAGTTCGTACTCGCGGTTCTTCAGCTCGACCAGCTCGCCGTGGACCCGGATGGTGCGCGAGGGCGGAAAGAAGTGGTACGGGCCGAACACCATTTCGGGCTCGTTGCGCGAGGGGTAGGCGCGGCGCAGCAGGGCGTTGATGCGGGCCTCGAACTCGATCGGGCGCAGCGGCTTGGCCATGAAGTCGTCGGCACCGACATTGAGGCCTTCGACCATGTCGCTGTCGTCGTGGTGCTCGGTCACGAACAGGATCGGCATGCGGCTCTTGTAGTCCTGCCGGATCGTCTTGACGACGTCCGGGCCGTTCATGTCCGGCAGGCGCCAGTCGAGGACCAGCAGGTCGAAGGTTTCGCGGCGCATGGCGTGCAGCAGCGCCTTGCCGGCGGCGTACGTGTGGCACTCGTGACCGAGGCTCGCCATGGATTGGTTGATCAACCGGAGTTGGTCCGGCTCGGTGTCGAGTACTGCAATGCGCATTCCATTCCCTTGTTCCGCCCTGTGGGGACCTCTATGTGTCCGCAATATGAATCGAAGTGTATCTATCTGCGTCTGAAATCATTGCTGTGAATTGCTATTAATTCACGCAAATTGATTTTATGTATGTGGTTCAATTGCTAATTGAATCCAATTGGTGTTAGTTGATTGCAATCTAGAACCAGAGCGAGCGAAGGCGCCACAAGCGCTTCTGCGGCGGTCACCCGTGTTTCCCCCGGGGTCGTACCGGCCGCCAATTTGCTATCAATTAAATAGCTACATGTGCAGTGCCTGCGGGCGTTGAGCAGCAAAAAGAACGCGGCATTCTGGCGACAGGTGCGCTTGTAATCTTGCTGTAAGCTCTGCCCGCAATCCGTGCTGCCCCTTCCCCCTGAGGAGAACTCTATGTTGATAGGCGTGCCTGCCGAGACAGCGGCTGGCGAAACCCGAGTGGCCGTTACACCCGAAACGGTGAAGAAACTGGTGGCCTCCGGGCACACCGTGCGCGTGCAGGCCGGTGCCGGCATTGCAGCCAGCGTCACCGACGCGGCGTACCAGACGGCAGGCGCCGAGATCACCGATGCGGCCGGGGCGCTCTCCGCCGACATGGTGCTCAAGGTGCGCACGCCCAGCGACGCCGAGGCGGCGCAGCTGAAGGCCGGCGCGGTCGTCATCGGCATGCTCAATCCTTTCGACGCGGCCGGCCTGCAGCGCCTGGCCGCCGCGGGCGTCACGGGCTTCGCGCTCGAAGCCGCGCCGCGCACCACGCGCGCCCAGAGCATGGACGTGCTCAGCTCGCAGGCCAACATCGCCGGCTACAAGGCCGTGATGATCGCGGCCGACAGGTACCAGCGCTTCTTCCCCATGCTGATGACCGCCGCCGGCACCGTGAAGGCCGCGCGCGTCGTCATCCTGGGCGTCGGCGTGGCCGGCCTGCAGGCCATTGCCACGGCCAAGCGCCTGGGCGCCGTCATCGAGGCCTCGGACGTGCGTCCGAGCGTCAAGGAACAGATCGAGTCGCTGGGCGGCAAGTTCATCGACGTGCCCTACGAGACGCAGGAAGAGAAGGACGCGGCCGAAGGCGTCGGCGGCTACGCCCGCCCGATGCCCGCCAGCTGGCTCACGCGCCAGCAGGCCGAGGTCGCCAAGCGCGTCGCGCTGGCCGACGTGGTCATCAGCACCGCGCTCATTCCCGGCCGCGCCGCGCCCACCCTCGTCACCGAGGACATGGTCAAGTCGATGAAGCCGGGCTCGGTGATCGTCGACATCGCGGCCGGCAAGGGCGCCGACGGCATCGGCGGCAACTGCCCGCTGTCGGAGGCCGACAAGACCGTGGTCAAGCACGGCGTGACCATCGTGGGCGAGACCAACCTCGCGGCGCTGGTGGCGGCCGACGCGTCGGCGCTGTATGCGCGCAACGTGCTCGACTTCCTCAAGCTCGTCGTCACGAAGGAAGGCGCGCTCAAGATCGACCTCGAGGACGACATCGTCGCCGCCTGCCGCGTCACGCAGGACGGCCAGGTCACGCGCAAGTAAGAGCAGGCTGCCCTCCATGAACCGCACCATGCTCCGCGCGAAGCTGCATCGCGCCACCGTGACCGAAGCCGACCTGCACTACGAAGGCTCGTGCGGCATCGACGAAGACCTGCTCGACGCGGCCGACATGCGCGAGTACGAAAAGATCGAGCTGTACAACGTCAACAACGGCGAGCGCTTCTCGACCTACATCATCAAGGCGGCGCGCGGTTCGGGCGCCATCTCGCTCAACGGCGCGGCGGCGCGCAAGGCGCATGTGGGCGACCTGCTCATCATCTGCACCTACGCCCCCATGACCGAGGCCGAAGCCGCCGACTACAAGCCCAAGGTGGTGCTGCTTGGCGATGCCAACCGCATCAACGAAGTCAAGAAGCTCTGACAGAGCCCTGGACAAGAGACAGAGACCGAACGAGGAGAACACAACACCATGGAAATCGTTTCGCACACCGTCATCAACCTGACCATCTTCGTGCTGGCCATCTACGTCGGCTACCACGTGGTCTGGACCGTCACGCCCGCGCTGCACACGCCGCTCATGGCCGTGACCAACGCCATCTCGGCCATCGTGATCGTGGGCGCCATGCTGGCCGCCGCGCTCACCACCACGCCGCTGGGCAAGACCATGGGCGTGCTCGCCGTGGCGCTGGCCGCGGTGAACGTCTTCGGCGGCTTCCTGGTCACGCGCCGGATGCTCGAGATGTTCAAGAAGAAAGACAAGAAGGCCGCCCCCAAGGCTGCAGAGGGAGCCGCCAAGTGAGCATGAACCTCGTCACGCTGCTGTACCTCGTTGCCAGCGTCTGCTTCATCCAGGCCCTGAAGGGCCTGTCCCATCCCACCACCTCGATCCGCGGCAACATCTTCGGCATGACCGGCATGGCGATCGCCGTGCTGACCACCATCGCGCTGGTCCACGGACAGGCGCGCGCCCTCAACGTCGACTTCACCACCGGCATCGCCTGGGTGCTGGCCGCCGTCGTGGTCGGTGGCGGCCTGGGCGCGTTCATGGCCAACAAGGTCGAGATGACCAAGATGCCCGAGCTGGTCGCCTTCATGCACAGCATGATCGGCCTGGCCGCGGTGTTCATCGGCGTGGCCGCGGTGGCCGAGCCCTGGGCCTTCGGCATCACGGCCGCGCCCGTGGCGGCGGTCGTCGGTGCGCGCACGCCCGATGGCGCGGTCCTCTTCGAGGGCTTCGTGCGCCATGCCATTCCTTATGGCAACCGACTCGAGCTGTTCCTGGGTGCGGCCATCGGCGCCATCACCTTCAGCGGCTCGGTCATCGCCTTCGGCAAGCTCTCGGGCAAGTACAAGTTCCGCCTGTTCCAGGGCGCGCCGGTGCAGTTCTCGGGCCAGCACATGCTGAACCTGGTGCTGGGCCTGGCGACCATCGGCCTGGGCCTGGTGTTCGTGGCCACCGAAAGCTGGCCGGCGTTCTTCGCGATGCTGGCGCTGGCCTTCGTGATGGGCGTGCTCATCATCATCCCGATCGGCGGCGCCGACATGCCGGTGGTGGTGTCGATGCTCAACAGCTACTCGGGCTGGGCGGCGGCCGGCATCGGCTTCAGCCTGAACAACGCGATGCTGATCGTGGCCGGTTCGCTGGTGGGCTCTTCGGGTGCGATCCTGAGCTACATCATGTGCAAGGCCATGAACCGCTCGTTCTTCAACGTGATCCTGGGCGGCTTCGGCGGCGAGGCAACCACCGCCACCGACGGCGCGAAGGAACAGCGTCCTGTGAAGAGCGGCAGCGCCGACGACGCGGCCTACATGCTGTCCAACGCCGAGACGGTGATCATCGTGCCGGGCTACGGCCTGGCCGTGGCGCGCGCCCAGCACGCCGTGAACGAACTGGCCGAGAAGCTCACGCACAAGGGCGTCAAGGTGAAGTACGCCATCCACCCCGTGGCCGGCCGCATGCCGGGCCACATGAACGTGCTGCTGGCCGAGGCCGAGGTGCCCTACGACCAGGTGTTCGAGATGGAGGACATCAACGGCGAGTTCGCGCAGGCCGACGTGGCGATCATCCTGGGTGCCAACGACGTGGTGAACCCGGCCGCGCTCACCAAGGGCACGCCGATCTACGGCATGCCGATCCTGGAAGCCTACAAGGCCAAGACCGTCATCGTGAACAAGCGCTCCATGGCCGCCGGCTACGCGGGCCTGGACAACGAGCTCTTCTACATGGACAAGACCATGATGGTCTTTGGCGATGCGAAAAAAGTAGTGGAAGATATGGGCAAGGCCATCGAATAGGCCGAAGGTCCGTGCCCGCGATGCGGGCCTGATCGTCGCGGCGCCTCACGTGCGCCGTTTTCGTTTTTAAAAACTCATCCGACTCCGAGGAGACACATCCATGACCGAACGCCCCTGGCTCAGCAGCTACCCGCAAGGCGTGCCCGCCGACATCGACGCGTCGCACTACCCGTCGCTGGTGGCGCTCATGGAGGAGAGCTTCACCAAGTACGCCGACCGCACGGCCTACAGCTTCATGGGCAAGGACGTGAGCTACGGCGAGACCGACAAGCTCAGCAAGGCCTTCGCGGCCTACCTGCAGGGCCTGGGCCTCGTGAAGGGCGACCGCGTCGCCGCGATGATGCCCAACTGCCCGCAGTACCCGATCGCGGTGGCGGCCATCCTGCGCGCCGGCCTGATCCTGGTGAACGTGAACCCGCTGTACACGCCGCGCGAACTCGAGCACCAGCTCAAGGACTCGGGCGCCAAGGCGATCGTCATCATGGAGAACTTCGGCACCACGCTGCAGCAGTGCATCGCGAGCACGCCGATCAAGCACATCGTGCTGGCCTCCATGGGCGACCGGCTCGGCTTCCTGAAGGGCGCGCTGGTCAACTACGTGGTGCGCAACGTCAAGAAGCTGGTGCCGCACTTCAGCCTGCCGGGCGCCGTGCGCTTCAACGACGCGCTCGACAAGGGCGCGGGCGGTTCGCTCAAGCCCGTGGCCACCGGCCCCGACGACGTGGCCGTGCTGCAGTACACCGGCGGCACCACCGGCGTGTCCAAGGGCGCGGTGCTGCTGCATCGCAACGTGATCGCCAACGTGCTGCAGTCCGAAGCCTGGAACGAGCCCGTCATGGCCAAGGTGCCGGCCAACGAGCAGCCCACCAGCGTGTGCGCGCTGCCGCTGTATCACATCTTCGCGTTCACGGTCGGCATGATGCTGAGCATGCGCACGGGTGGCAAGCTGATCCTGATCCCGAACCCGCGCGACATTCCCGGCGTGCTCAAGGAACTGTCGAAGCACACCATCCACAGCTTCCCGGCCGTCAACACGCTGTTCAACGGGCTGGCGAACCACCCCGACTTCAACACCGTCAACTGGAAGAACCTGAAGGTCTCGGTCGGCGGCGGCATGGCGGTGCAGGCCGCGGTGGCCAAGCTCTGGCTCGAGAAAACCGGCTGCCCCATCTGCGAGGGCTACGGCCTCTCGGAAACCTCGCCCTCGACCACCTGCAACCCGACCAACAGCACGGCCTACACCGGCACCATCGGCCTGCCGCTGCCGAGCACCTGGCTCAAGCTGCTCGACGACGACGGCAACGAAGTGCCCACGGGGGAGCGCGGCGAGATCGCCATCAAGGGCCCGCAGGTCATGGCCGGCTACTGGCAGCGCCCCGACGAGACCGCCAAGGTCATGACGCCCGACGGCTACTTCAAGAGCGGCGACATCGGCGTGGTCGACGAGCGCGGCTACTTCAAGGTGGTCGACCGCAAGAAGGACATGATCCTGGTGTCGGGCTTCAACGTGTACCCGAACGAGATCGAGGATGTGGTGGCGATGCTGCCCGGCGTGCTCGAATGCGCCGCGGTGGGCGTGCCCGACGACAAGACCGGCGAGGCCGTGAAGCTCGTCATCGTCAAGAAGGACGAGTCGCTCACCGAAGCGCAGGTGCGCGAGTACTGCCGCGCCAACCTCACGGGCTACAAGCAGCCGCGCGTGATCGAGTTCCGCACCGACATGCCCAAGACCCCGGTGGGCAAGATCCTGCGGCGTGAACTGCGGGATAGCAAGAAGTAGTAAGGGTTCCGCCCGGGTGGGGCCGGGGCATCGATCTTGCATATTCGCGGGTCGATGCTCAGATTCATCTATGTCCGCCTAGGCTTGCTCGTGCCGACCTTCATCGGCATGACGCTGCTGGCCTTCTTTCTCATCCGGCTGGTGCCGGGTGACCCCATCGAGACGATGGCCGGCGAGCGCGGGATCGACCCCGCGCGCCACGCCGAGCTGCGCACCGCCATGGGCCTGGACAAGCCCCTGCTCGTGCAATACGGCATCTACATCGGCCGCGTGCTGCAGGGCGACCTGGGCAAGTCGCTCATCACGCAGGACACGGTGATGAGCGAGTTCCTCGCGCTCTTTCCGGCCACCGTCGAACTCGGCGTCTGCGCGATTCTCTTCGCGCTGCTGCTCGGGCTGCCGGCCGGCATCGTCGCGGCAGTGCGGCGCAATTCGATCTTCGACCACGGTGTGATGGCCACGTCGCTCACCGGCTACTCGATGCCGATCTTCTGGTGGGGCCTGCTGCTCATCCTGTTTTTCTCGGTGCAATTGGGCTGGACGCCGGTGTCGGGCCGCATCTCGGTGCAGTACTTCGTCGAGCCGCAGACCGGCTTCCTGCTGATCGACGCGCTGCGCGCCGGCGAAACCGAGGCCTTCTGGTCGGCGCTGCACCACCTGATTCTTCCGGCCATCGTGCTGGGCACCGTGCCGCTGGCCGTCATCGCGCGCATGACGCGCTCGGCCATGCTCGAGGTGCTGGGCGAGGACTACATCCGCACCGCGCGCGCGAAGGGCCTGTCGCGCTTTCGCGTGGTGGGCCTGCATGCGCTGCGCAATGCGCTGATCCCGGTCGTCACGGTGATCGGCCTGCAGATCGGCGTGCTCTTCACCGGCGCGATCCTGACCGAGACCATCTTCTCCTGGCCCGGTGTCGGCAAGTGGCTCATCGAGGCCATCGGACGGCGCGACTACCCGGTGTTGCAGGGCGGCATGTTGCTGCTGGGCGGCATCGTGATGCTGCTCAACCTGCTGGTGGACATCGCCTACGGCGTCATCAACCCGCGGATCAGGCACTGAGTCGATGACGAGCAACACCCACGCCGTTCCCCCCGGCTCGCAGGCCTCGGCGCCTCCCGGTCCCTGGCGCGAGTTCTGGACCGCCTTCTCGGCGAACCGGGGCGCGGTCATCGGCCTCGTCACCATCGTGGTGCTGCTGCTGGTGGCGCTGTTCGCACCGTGGATCGCGCCGCATGCACCGAACGAAACCAACGCCGCCGCTTTCCTCAAGCCGCCGGCCTGGCAGGAAGGCGGCTCGTGGACCTACCTGCTGGGAACGGATGCCATCGGGCGCGACATCCTGTCGCGGCTCATGCACGGCGCGCGGCTGTCGCTGTCGATCGGCGTCGCGGTGGTGGCGTTGTCGGTGGTGGTGGGCGTGGTGCTCGGGCTCGTCGCCGGATTCTTTCGCGGCGCGCTGGAGATCGCGATCATGCGGATGATGGACATCATCCTCACGATGCCCAGCCTGCTGATGGCCATCGTGATCGTCGCGATCCTCGGGCCGGGGCTCGTCAACGCCATGCTCGCGGTGGCCATCGTGGTGCTGCCGCACTACGTGCGCATCACGCGCGCCACGGTCATCGCCGAGGTTTCGCGCGACTACGTGACCGCGGCGCGCGTGAGCGGCGCCAGCACGCTGCGCCTGATGTTCCGCGAGGTGCTGCCCAACTGTTCGGCGCCGCTGATCGTGCAGGCTTCGCTGGGCGTCTCGACCGCCATCCTCGATGCGGCGGCGCTCGGCTTCATCGGCCTGGGCGCACAGCCGCCGTCGCCCGAATGGGGAACGATGCTGGCCGACGCGCGCGAGTTCGTGCTGCGCGCCTGGTGGGTCGTGACCTTCCCGGGCCTCGCCATCCTTGCGGCCGTGCTGGCCTTCAACCTGCTGGGCGACGGGCTGCGCGATGCGCTCGACCCGAAGCTCAAGCGCTGACGCAAAGGAGAGAACAGATGCCTTTGCTTGAAATCAAAGATCTGCACGTCGAGTTCCCCACGCAGGGCGGCGTGCTGCACGCCGTCGACGGCGTGAGCCTCACGCTCGAAGAGGGCGAGGTGCTCGGCATCGTCGGTGAATCGGGCTCGGGCAAGAGCGTCACGATGATGGCGCTCATGGGCCTCGTCGGCTTCCCGGGCCGCGTGCGCGCGGACCACATGCGCTTTGCGGGCAAGGACTTGCTCGGCATCTCCGACAAGGCGCGCCGCACGCTGGTCGGCAAGGAGGTCGCGATGATCTTCCAGGAGCCGACCACCAGCCTCAACCCCTGCTTCACCATCGGCTTCCAGCTGATGGAAACGTTGCGCCTGCACCTGAAGCTCGACAAGCGCGAAGCGAAGAAGCGCGCGACCGAGCTGCTGGAGCAGGTGGGCATTCCCGCTGCATCGTCGCGCCTGGGCAGCTACCCGCACCAGCTCTCGGGCGGCATGAACCAACGCGTGATGATCGCGATGGCCATCGCCTGCAACCCGCGCCTGCTGATTGCCGACGAGCCGACCACCGCGCTCGACGTGACCATCCAGGCGCAGATCCTCGACCTGCTGCGCGACCTGCAGAAGGAGCGCGGCATGGCGCTCGTGCTCATCACGCACAACATGGGCGTGGTCAGCGAGATGGCGCAGCGCATCGCCGTGATGTACGCGGGGCAGGTGATGGAGCACCAGCGCGTCGACCGCCTCTTCGCATCGCCGCAGCATCCCTACACCGAGGCGCTGCTCGCGGCGCTGCCCGAGCGCGCCGCGCCCGAGGGGCGGCTCGCCACCATCAGCGGCGTGGTGCCCGGCGTGCACGACCGGCCCGCGGGCTGCCTGTTCGCGCCACGCTGCGGCTACGTCACCGAGCGCGCCTGCCAGGTGCGCCCGGCGCTGCGTGCGTGGCAGGGCGCCGAGGTGCGCTGCCACTTTCCGCTCGGCGAGCCGGGGCGCGCAGATGCCATCGCGCAAGACCCGCCGCGCGCCGCGATTGCGGAGGTGCTGCCATGAGCGACGCATCGCCGGAGATCGTGGTCGAGGCGCGCAACCTGCAGCGCACCTACGCCGTGCGGCGCGGGCTGTTCCGCGCGCCGGCGCAGCTGCGCGCCGTGGGCGACATCTCGTTCCGCCTCGAACGCGGGCGCACGCTCGCGGTGGTGGGCGAATCGGGCTGCGGCAAGTCGACGCTCGCGCGCATGGTCGCGCTGATCGAGAAACCCACCGCCGGGCAACTGACGCTGATCGGTGCCGATGCCGTGAGCCCGCCGCATGAACGCAGGCGCGAGCTGCGCCAGGCGGTGCAGCTGGTGTTCCAGAACCCGTATGGCTCGCTCAACCCGCGCAAGAAGATTTCGGCGGTGCTCGAAGACCCGCTGGCCATCAACACCTCGTTGAGCAAGCCGGAGCGCGCCGAGAAAGCACGCGAGATGCTGGCCCGCGTCGGCCTGCGCCCCGAGTACGCCAACCGCTACCCGCACATGTTCTCGGGCGGCCAGCGCCAGCGCATCGCCATCGCGCGCGCGCTCATGCTGTCGCCGCGCCTCCTGGTGGCCGACGAGCCGGTGTCGGCGCTCGACGTGTCGATCCAGGCGCAGGTGCTGAACCTGCTGGCGGACCTGCAGGCCGAGTTGGGCCTGGCCTACCTCTTCATCTCGCACGACCTGGGCGTGGTGCGCCACATCGCGCACGACGTGCTCGTGATGTACCTGGGCCATGCGGTGGAGCAGGGCCCCAAGTCGCGCATCTTCGCGCGGCCGCTGCATCCCTACACGCAGGCGCTGCTGGCCTCGACGCCGGGCCTGAGCAGCCAGCGCATCGTGCTCAAGGGCGAGCTGCCGTCGCCGCTGGACCCGCCTTCGGGCTGCGTCTTCAGCACGCGCTGCCCGCACGTGCAGCCGCGCTGCCGCGAGGAGCGCCCCGCGCTGCGCGCGCTCGACGAGCGGCTGGTGGCCTGCCACTACGCCGAGCAGTTTCTCGATGGCGCGCCTGCCGTGCGCGCCGATGGTCCCGTGCTCGCCGCGTCCTGAAGAAGAGTGGAGTGGCGATTTTTTCAACCCTGTCTCGAGGAGTCCCCATGACGACCCAGTCCTCCGTTTCGCGCCGCTCACAAAAGCTGGCGCTCCTGGCACCGGCAGCGCTCACGGCCCTTACCCTGGCCTGCGGCGCCGTGTCAGCCAAGACGTTGGTGTACTGCTCCGAAGGAAGCCCGGAAAACTTCTATCCGGGCATGAACACCACCGGCACGTCCTTCGACGTGACCACGCAGGTCTACAACACCATCGTCGAGTTCGAGCGCGGCGGCACCAAGGTGATGCCGGGCCTGGCCGAAAAATGGGACATCTCGGCCGACGGCACCGTGTACACCTTCCACTTGCGCAAGGGCGTGAAGTGGCACACCACGAGCAAGAGCTTCAAGCCCACGCGCGACTTCAACGCCGACGACTTCATCTTCATGCTCGAGCGCCAGTGGAAGGAGAGCGACCCCTTCTTCAAGGTCACGAGCCAGAACCACTCCTACTTCAACGACATGGGCATGCCCAAGCTCTTGAAGTCGGTGGACCGCATCGACGACCACACGGTAAAGATCACGCTCAACCAGGCCGAGGCGCCGTTCCTGGCCAACCTGGCGATGCAGTACGCGGGCATCCAGTCGAAGGAATACGCCATCGCGATGCTGAAGGCCGGCACGCCCGAGAAGGTCGACCAGGACCCGGTCGGCACCGGCCCGTTCTACCTCGTGCAGTACCAGAAGGACGCGATCATCCGCTTCAAGGCCTTTCCGCAGTACTGGGGCGGCAAGGCCAAGATCGACGACCTCGTGTTCGCGATCACCCCCGATGCCTCGGTGCGCTGGGCCAAGCTGCAAAAGGGCGAGTGCCATGTCATGCCGTACCCGAACCCGGCCGACCTCGACGCGATCCGCAAGGACCCGAACGTGCAGGTGCTGGAGCAGCCGGGCCTGAACGTGGGCTACCTCTCGTACAACACGACGAAGAAGCCCTTCGACGACGTGCGCGTGCGCAAGGCCATCAACATGGCGATCAACAAGAAGGCCATCATCGACGGCGTGTACCTCACGACCGGCGTGGCGGCGAAGAACCCGATCCCGCCCACGCTGTGGTCCTACAACGATGCCGTGAAGGACGACCCGTACGACCCCGAAGCCGCCAAGAAGCTGCTGGCGCAGGCCGGCTTCCCCGACGGCTTCAGCACTGACCTGTGGGCCATGCCGGTGCAGCGCCCGTACAACCCGAACGCCAAGCGCATCGCCGAGCTGATGCAGGCCGACCTGGCCAAGATCAACGTCAAGGCCGAGATCAAGAGCTTCGAGTGGGGCGAGTACCGCAAGCGCCTGCAGGCCGGCGAGCACCAGATGGGCATGCTGGGCTGGACCGGCGACAACGGCGACCCGGACAACTTCATGTACACCCTGCTGGGCTGCGCCTCGGCCAAGTCGGCCAGCGGCAGCAACATCTCGAAGTTCTGCTACCAACCCTACGAAGACCTCGTGGTGAAGGCCAAGAGCGCGACCAAGCAGTCCGAGCGCGACGCGCTCTACAAGAAGGCGCAGGTCATCTTCAAGGAGCAGGCGCCGTGGTTCACCATCGCGCACGCGGTGCAGCTGAAGCCGGTGCGCAAGGAAGTGGTCGACTTCAAGCTGAGCCCCTTCGGTCGCCATACGTTCTACGGCGTGGATATCAAGTAAACCCCCAGGCTTCGCGCACTTCGTGTCGCTACGCCAACCCCCTTGCAGGGGGCAACACCTGCGGCCCGGCAAAGCCGGTTCCGCGGTGTTCCTGGAATAGAGAAAGTCTTGTTTTGAGTTCTGTTGTGTTGTCCACGCCCATCGCCATCGTCGCGGCCATGCACGAGGAGCTCAGTGCGCTCCTCGCGCGCATGCCCGACGAGCAGCGCGTGCGCGTGGCCGGCCGCGACTTCTGGGTCGGCCACCTGCAGGGCCAACCCGTGGTCGCGGTGCTGTCGCGCATCGGCAAGGTCGCGGCGGCGGTCACCGCCACGGTGCTGCTCGAGCGCTTCGGCGTGCGGGCGATCGTGTTCACGGGCGTGGCGGGCGGGTTGGCGCCGGGCGTGAACGTCGGCGACGTGGTTGTGGCGACCGAGCTGCTGCAGCACGACATGGACGCCTCGCCGATCTTTCCGAAGTACGAGGTGCCGCTGATGGGGCGTTCGCGTTTCGCGGCCGATGCGGCCATCGGCGATGCGCTGGCGGCGGTGGCCGAAGGCACGCTGCGCGATCCGGTGAGCCTGGTGGGGCAGAAGGCGGTCGATGAGTTCCATCTGCGGTCGCCGAAGGTGCATCGCGGCCTGCTGATCAGTGGCGACCGCTTCGTGTCGACCACCGCGGAATGTGGGGCCCTGCAGCGTTCGCTGCCCGACGCACTCGCCGTCGAGATGGAAGGCGCTGCGATGGCGCAGGCGTGCCACGACTACGGCGTGCCCTTCGCGGCGCTGCGGACCATCTCGGACCGCGCCGACGATGCCGCGCATGGCGACTTCACGCGCTTCGTGGCCGAGGTGGCGAGCCGCTACAGCCTCGCGCTCGTCGACGCATGGCTCGCCTCCCTGCCGCGCGACGCGGCCTGAAGAACCTGCCTACGGTGCGAGCCGGCGCAGCTGCGGCAGGTCGCGCAGCAGCGGCGGGATCGACAGCGCCAGCAGCAGCGCGGCCAGTGGCACGACGCAGATGAAGCCCACGTGCTTGAAGCCCAGCGCACCCACGGCGCCGCCGAGCACGAACATGGCGACCAGCCCGCCGCAGCGGCGCAGCCGGCTGCGGTCGTGGCGCACCGGCAGCGGCGTGGACGGCGCGCGCCGGTTCCAGTAGAGCATCTTGCCCAGCTCGATCCCCACGTCGGTGATGTTGCCGGTCATGTGGGTGGTGCGTGTGCTGCCGCCCGAGGTCTTCGACGCCACGGCGTTCTGCAGGCCCATGATGAACGACAGCAGCAGCACCGTGAGCGGCACCGCGAACGGCGTGGCCCAAGTCAGCGTGATGGCGCCGGCGAGCCCGAAGGGGAACATCAGCGCGGCCTCCAGCAGCAGCGGCAGCGCATACACGCCATGCAGCCGGTGCTGCCGCGCCCAGTTCACCAGCACCGCGCAGACCGCGGCGCCGCTCACGAACGCCAGGATCGCACCCAGCGCGTTCAGCAGCAGCGTGAGGTTGCCCAGCACCATGCCGTCCGCCAGCTGCGAGGCGAAGCCGGTCATGTGCGAGGTGTACATGTGCAGCACGAGGAAGCCGCCCGCATTGATGGCGCCGGCGTTGAAGGCCAGCAGCAGTCCGAGCGCGGTGTTCGTCGACGGCGCGCGGTGGCGGTTGGTGAGGAAACGAAGTCTGCGCACGGGGGGCTCTCCAGGTCAGCTGCCTGCCGGCAGCCACTCTAGCACCCAGTACAGCGACTACTTGAGCCAGCCGCGCCGGCGGAAGTACCACATCGGCACCAGCGCGCTGGCGGCCATCAGCGCGATGGCGTAGGGGTAGCCCATGGCCCAGTCGAGCTCGGGCATGAACTTGAAGTTCATGCCGTAGATGCTCGCGATCAGCGTGGGCGGCAGCAGCGCGACGCTGGCCACCGAGAAGATCTTGATGGTCTTGTTCTGGTTGATGTTGATGAAACCGACGGTCGCATCCATCAGGAAGTTGATCTTGTCGAACAGGAAGGCCGTGTGGTTGTCCAGCGACTCGATGTCGCGCAGGATCTGGCGCGCCTCTTCGAACTGCTCGGCGTTGAGCATCTTGCTGCGCATCATGAAGCTCACGGCGCGGCGCGTGTCCATCACGTTGCGGCGGATGCGGCCGTTCAAGTCTTCCTGCCGCGCGATGGCGCCGAGCACCTCGCCGGCCAGCTCGTCGCTGACGTTGCCCGACAGCACCTTCTTGCCCGCCACCTCGAGCTCGTCGTAGATGTTCTCCAGCGTGTCGGCCGAGTATTCGGCGTCGGCGTCGAAGAGCTTGAGCATCACTTCCTTGGCGTCTTCGATCAGCCCCGGTGCGCGGCGTGCGCGCATGCGCAGCAGGCGGAACACGGGCACGTCTTCGTCGTGGATCGAGAACAGCACGCCGCGGCTGCGCAGGTCGGTGTTGTGCTGGTTCAGGATGAAGGCGACGCGCACCGTGCGCGGGTCTTCGTCGTCGTCGATCAAGAAGTCGGAGCGGATGTGCAGCTCGCCGTTGTCTTCCTCGTAGAAGCGCGCCGACTCCTCGATGTCCTCGTCCATCGCGTCTTCGGGAATCGAGAGGCCGTAGTACTGCTTGATCCAGCGCTTTTCCTCGAGCGTGGGTGACTCGAGGTCGACCCAGATCGGCTGGAACTTGGAGAGCTCTTCGAGCGACTCGATCTCTTCCTGGACGAGGCGGCCGTTGGCGAGCGTAAAGATGTTGAGCATGGGCTCACTCCCGGGGGTGACTGAACGATGGGCGAGGGCGGGGCGCTTTCAATTCCCGCGGACCCGGCGTCAGTACATCACGCGCAGCGTCGCCAGGGAGTTGAAAGCTGCCGAGACGGGGCGGTTTCCAAGGGGAGTCTCCGGTTGCAGCGAGGCGCGATTATGTCACCGGCCACAGGGCGACAAGGCACTCGAACTGGACGGACATACAGTAAAGTCGTGCCCATGCAGACCCCTGCGTCCCCCGTTCTTTCCACCCCGCCGAAGACGCAAGCCGAGCGCCTGGCCGCGGCGCTTGCCGCGCTCAACGACGACCAGCGCGCGGCAGTCGAGCACGGCGTGGGCGCGGCGGTCGGCGCCGACCACCGGCCGCTGCTCGTGATCGCCGGTGCCGGCTCGGGCAAGACCAGCACGCTGGCGCACCGCGTGGCGCACCTGATCGCGGACGGGGTCGATCCGCAGCGCCTGCTGCTGCTCACCTTCTCGCGCCGCGCCGCGCAGGAAATGGAGCGCCGCGCAGGCCAGGTGCTGGCGCGCGTGCTGGGCCTGAAGTCGGAGCGCCCGCCGGCGCTGCCGTGGGCCGGCACCTTCCACGGCATCGGCGCGCGGCTGCTGCGCGAGTACGCCGCGCAGATCGGGTTGGACGAGAACTTCACCATCCACGACCGCGGCGACGCCGAAGACCTCATGGGGCTGGTGCGGCACGAGCTGGGCCTGTCGTCCACGGTCAACCGCTTTCCGCGCAAGGGCACCTGCCTGTCGATCTACTCGCGCTGCGTGAACACGCGCGCGCCGCTGGCCGCCGTGCTGAAGGACAGCTTTCCCTGGTGCGCCGAGTGGGAGGCCCAGCTCAAGACGCTGTTCGGCGCCTACGTCGAGGCCAAGCAGCAGCAGAACGTGCTCGACTACGACGACCTGCTGCTCTACTGGGCCGAGATGGTCGCCGAGCCCGCGCTGGCCGCGCACGTCGGCGCGCGCTTCGACCACGTGCTGGTCGACGAGTACCAGGACACCAACCTGCTGCAGGCCGAGATCCTGCGCGCGATGAAGCCCGACGGGCGCGGCGTGACGGTGGTGGGCGACGACGCGCAGTCGATCTATTCGTTCCGCGGCGCCACGGTGCGCAACATCCTCGACTTTCCCTCGCAGTTCTCACAAGAGGCGCGCGTCGTCACGCTGGAGCGCAACTACCGCTCGACGCAGCCGATCCTCGACGTGTCGAACCGCGTCATCGCGCAGGCCGCCGAACGGCATGCCAAGACGCTGTGGACCGACAAGCCCTCGGCGGGCAAGCCGGTGCTGGTGCTCGTGCCCGACGAGGCCGGGCAGGCGCGCTGGGTGGCCGACAAGATCCTGGCGCACCGCGAAGGCGGGCTGGCGCTGAAGTCGCAGGCGGTGCTGTTTCGCACCTCGTCGCACAGCGCGGCGCTCGAGCTGGAGCTGGCGCGGCGCAACATCCCGTTCGTGAAGTTCGGCGGGCTCAAGTTCCTCGAGGCCTCGCACGTGAAGGACCTGCTCGCGGTGCTGCGTTTCGCGCAGAACCCGCGTGGGCGCATGGCGGGCTTCCGGGTCACGCAGCTCATTCCGGGCGTGGGCCCGGCCACCGGCACGCGCCTGCTCGACGCGATGGACCAGGCGGCCGACCCGGCCGCGGCCGTGCGGGACTTCGTGCCGCCCTCCGCAGCGCGCGAACAGTGGGCCGACTTCGCCCAGGCCTATGCCGCCTTGCGCGCGCCGTCGCTGCAGTGGCCGGCCGACGTGGAGGTGGCCATGCAGTGGTACCAGCCGCACCTGGAGCGGCTGTACGAAGACACCTCGGGCGTGCGGCGCGCCGACGTCGAGCAACTGGCGCGGCTGGCGGCCGGCTATGGCTCGCGCGAACGCTTCCTCACCGAACTCACGCTCGACCCGCCCGAGGCGACCAGCGACCGGCCCGGCCCGCCCTCGCTCGACGAGGACTACCTGATCCTGTCGACCATCCATTCGGCCAAGGGTCAGGAGTGGAATTCGGTGCATGTGATCAACGTGGTCGACGGCTGCATGCCGGCCGACGTGGCGCAGGGCGCGCACGAGCTGGAAGAAGAACGGCGCCTGCTCTACGTGGCGATGACGCGGGCCCGCGACCACCTGCACCTGGTGATGCCGCAGCGCTTCCACATCACGCAGCAGGCGGCACGCGGCGACCGGCACCTGTACGCCAACCGCACCCGCTTCATCACGGAGGCCGACCTCGCGGGCTTCGAGCTGCAGACCTGGCCGCCGCCACCGGTGCTGCCGCCCGCCGTGCCGCCGCCGGCCGCGGTGATCGACCTGCGCAACCGCATGCGCGCCGCCTGGCGCTGAACGGGCCGGCCCTGCGGGCGGGAGGGTCACTGCGCGCGGCGCGTGGAAACACTTGCTTCCAATGTGCCGCAAGGGCATGCCACTGCACGGGGGCAGCTATGGAATCAATAGCGGATTAGGGCATGCAATACACCGGCCCGTCACTCGGGCAAGCCCCGGTATTGCAATACCGTGACAGCTTGGGCATAGTGAATCCGACCGCCCCCTTTCTCACCTCTCTCTTCCTCTTCTCCCGTTCTCCCCCAAACCTGTTTCGCCGGCCACGCTTCATCCCGGAGCGCGGTCATTTCCCCAACCGTCAATTCTCAGGAGGTCATTCATGAATTTGACGATCAGCGGTCATCACCTCGACGTCACACCTGCCTTGCGCACCTACGTCACGAGCAAGCTGGACCGGATCACGCGACATTTCGACCAGGTGGTCGATGTCAAGGTGATCCTCACGGTGGAAAAGCAGAAGGAAAAGGAACGCCGCCAAAGGGCGGAGTGCAACATTCACGTCAAGGGCAATGACATGTTCGCGGAATCGAGCCACGCTGATCTGTACGCCGCGGTTGATGAGCTGGTCGACAAGCTCGACCGCCAGGTGGTCCGCCACAAGGATCGCCTGCAGGACCACCATCACGTGGCGCCCAAGCGCGTGATGTAAACGCCGGGCCCCGCGCCCCGCATCCCAGGCCGCCTTCGGGCGGCCTTTTGTTTGTCCGACCACATTGGTGGGGCTTTGCAAGGCCCCCAGAGGAAGCGACGCCTCTCGGCAACACATGTAGACGAAAGTAATTAGAGGGACTGGGGGTTTTTACCGATGAGGTGCATAATCGCCCCCGCTCTGACCCCACCATGAATCGCCTCGCGTCCATCCTGCCGCCCGCTCAAGTGCTCGTGAGCGTTGACGCCACCAGCAAGAAACGTGCTTTCGAAGAAGCGGGTCTTCTGTTCGAAAGCCTTCACGGCCTGGGACGTGCCCTCATCACCGACAGCCTGTTCGCGCGCGAGCGCCTCGGCTCCACCGGTCTGGGCCACGGCGTCGCCATTCCCCATGGCCGCATCAAGGGCCTCAAGGCGCCGATGGCCGCCGTGTTCCAGCTGGCGAACCCCATCGGCTTCGACGCTCCCGACGAGCAGCCCGTGGCGCTGCTGATCTTCCTGCTGGTGCCCGAAGCGGCCACGCAGAAGCACCTCGAAATCCTGTCTGAAATTGCCGAGCTGCTGAGCGACGCCGGCCTGCGCGAGCAGATCAAGTCCAGCACCGATGCCGCCGCGCTGCACGGCCTCATCGCCGGCTGGCAATCGACCCAGGTCGCCTGAGCGCACGCGCCGGGCGGGCCGCTGCTGATAAGCTGCGGCGACGCTTTTCTCTCCCTCCATCCTGACCAGAATGCCGGCGTCCCGCGCCGGCCGCCGCACGCATGAAGCCGACCGTCATCAGCGCCGATGCCATGTTCGAGGAGTTCCGCGGGTCGCTCCGCTGGGAATGGCTCGCGGGGCTGGGCGCCTCGGAGCGCCAGTTCGACCCCGACGTCATCAGCCGCGCGCAGTCGGCCGCCGACCTGGTCGGGTATCTGAACTACATCCACCCGTACCGCGTGCAGATCCTGGGCGCGCGCGAGGTGGCCTACCTCACGCGCGGCAGCAAGGAAGACTGCGTACGCCGCATCGGGCGCATCGTCACGCTGGAGCCGCCGATGCTGGTGCTGGCCGACGGCCAGGCCGCGCCCGACGAGCTGCTGTCGATCTGCGAGCGCGCCCAGCTGCCGCTGTTTGCCACGCGCGAGTCGTCGGCCTTCGTGATCGACCTGCTGCGCGCCTACCTGTCCAAGCACTTTGCCGAGCGCACCTCGATGCACGGCGTGTTCATGGACATCCTGGGCATGGGCGTGATGATCACGGGCGAGTCGGGCCTCGGTAAAAGCGAGCTTGGCCTGGAGCTGATCTCGCGCGGCAACGGCCTGGTGGCCGACGACGCGGTCGACCTGTACCGCATCAACCAGAACACCATCGAGGGCCGCTGCCCCGACCTGCTGCTGAACCTGCTGGAGGTGCGCGGCATCGGCCTCCTGGACATCCGCGCGATCTTCGGCGAGACGGCGGTGCGCCGGAAGATGCGGCTGAAGCTCATCGTGCACCTCGTGCGGCGCGACAGCTTCGAGCGCGACTACGAGCGCATGCCTTCGGCGCCGCTCACGCAGGACGTGCTGGGCATCCCGGTGCGCAAGGTCATCATCCAGGTGGTGGCCGGGCGCAACATCGCCGTGCTGGTGGAGGCTGCGGTGCGCAACTCGATCCTGCAGCTGCGCGGCATCGACACCTATGCCGACTTCGTGGCCCGCCACCACAAGGCGATGGAAAGCGGGCGCGACCCGGACTGAGACAGGCAAGAAAAAAGCCCTTCGAAATGAAGGGCTGCTTTCTGCTTTCGCGGGGGGGGGGCCGGCGTCAGCGCTTCTTGACGCAGTCGCCGCACAGGCCGTACAGCGACATGGCGTGGTCCTGCAGGACCCAGCCCTTGTCCTTGGCGATCATCTGCTGGCGCCGTTCGATCTCGGCGTCGTAGAACTCCTCGACCTTGCCGCACGAGGTGCAGACCAGGTGGTCGTGGTGCGTGCCTTCGTTCAGTTCGTAGACCGCCTTGCCGCTTTCGAAGTGGCTGCGCTCCAGGATGCCGGCCTGCTCGAACTGCGTGAGCACGCGGTACACGGTGGCCAGGCCGATGTCGGAGTGTTCGTTGAGCAGCACGCGGAAGACGTCTTCCGCCGTCATGTGCCGCTGGCTGCCGGTCTGGAAGATCTCGAGGATCTTCAGTCGCGGCAAGGTGGCCTTGAGGCCGGTGTTCTTGAGTTCGTCGATGTTGGCCATGATGGTTCCTGCGCCCTGGGCTGAGGCCGGGCCTTCAGGCTCGGCCGCTACAATGTTCGATCATATCGCTACCCCCTCTTCTCCCATGCCTGCCATCCTCCAACGCCGGCCCTGGTTGCTGGTTGCTGCCATTGCGGCGACGCTCGCCCTCGGTGCCTGCAGCGGTTTCAGCGAACGCACGCGTGGCGCGCTGTCTGCCGTCACCCCCTACAAAGTCGAAGTGGTGCAGGGCAATTTCGTGTCGAAGGAACAAGTCGCGGCACTCAAGCCCGGCATGTCGCGCCAGCAGGTGCGCGAGATCCTCGGCACCTCGCTGCTGAACGACGTCTTCCACGCCAACCGCTGGGACTACGTCTTCACGATCCGCCGCCAGGGCGTCGATCCGCAGGAGCGCCGCCTGACCGTGTTCTTCAACGGCGAACTCATGGACCGCTTCGAGGGCGACGAAATGCCCAGCGAAGAAGAATTCGTCGCCACGCTCGACACCCGCCGCAAGAGCGGCAAGGTGCCGCAGCTCGAGGCCACCGAAGAAGAGCTCAAGAAATTCGCGCCCAAGGCCGACAAGAAAGCCGACACCACCGGCACCCCGGCAGCCCCCATGCCCGCGCTGCCGGCCGCCTACCCCCCGCTCGAAGCCGCGCGCTGAGCGTGCGCGGCACGGGCTCCGGCGGCGGCCACCCCTCCTGCGGGCGGTGCCCGCCGGACCGGTGGGGCGGCTTTCGTCGGTGTCCATGGCTCCCGTAGGGACTTTTCAACGACCGAATCCCCGTGACTGAACCGACCACCACCCCCACTTCCGATTCTTCTTCCTCCGCTCCCGCGCTGCGCCGGGTGGCGATCGCCGGCGCCTCGGGCCGCATGGGTCACATGTTGATCGAAGCCGTGCGCAACGCGCCCGACTGCCGCCTGGCCGGCGCGCTCGACATCGCAGGCAGCGCCGCCCTCGGCGCCGATGCCGCGGCCTTCCTGGGCTTCACCAGCGGCGTGCCCATCGTGGCCGACCTGCGCACCGGCCTGCAGGACGCCCAGGTGATGATCGACTTCACCCGCCCCGAAGGCACGATGGCGCACCTGGCCGTGTGCCGCGAGCTGGGCGTGCAGGCCGTGATCGGCACCACCGGCTTCAGCGACGCGCAGAAGGCCGAGATCGCCGAGATCGCCAAAGACATCGCCATCATGTTGGCGCCCAACATGAGCGTGGGCGTCAACGTCACGCTCAAGCTGCTCGACATGGCCGCCCGCGCGATGGCCACCGGCTACGACATCGAGATCGTCGAGGCCCACCACCGCTTCAAGGTCGACGCGCCCTCGGGCACCGCGCTCAAGATGGGCGAGGTGATCGCCGACGCGCTGGGCCGCGACCTCAAGGACTGCGCCGTGTACGGCCGCGAAGGCATCACGGGCGAGCGCGACCCGTCGACCATCGGCTTCGCCACCATCCGCGGGGGCGACATCGTGGGCGACCACACCGTGCTGTTCGCGGGCATCGGCGAGCGCATCGAGATCTCCCACAAGTCGTCCAGCCGCGTGACCTACGCGCAGGGCGCGCTGCGTGCGGTGCGCTTCCTGAGCGGCCAGCGCAGCGGCCTGTTCGACATGTTCGACGTACTCGGCCTGCGTTAAGCCAGGCGCACAAAACCAAGGACGCGGATGAGCGTGCTCGAACTGCTGACCCACGGTGACGGCGTCAGCCGTTCGGTGGCCGCGCTGCTGCTCGCGATGTCGATCGCCAGCTGGGTCGTGATCCTCTGGAAAGCCTGGCTGCTGCGCGGCGGCACGCGCGACGTGCTGCGCAGCATCGCGGCGTTCTGGCAGTCGGCCACCCTGGTCGAGGCCGAGCAGAAGCTGCAAGCCTTCGACCGCGCCGAACTCGTGCGCCCCGCCGTGGCCGCGCTGCGCCAGGCCGCCACCGAAGCCCCCGGCGGCACGCTGGGCGCCACGGTCGATCGCAACCAGCGCCTCACGCGCGTGCTGCGCGGTGCGCTGCACGGCGCGCTGCGGCGCCTGCAGGCGGGGCAGATCCTGCTGGCCACCGTGGGCGCCACCGCGCCCTTCGTCGGTCTGCTCGGCACCGTCTGGGGCATCTACGGCGCCCTGGCGGGCATCGCGGGCCAGACCGGTGGCTTCACCATCGACAAGGTGGCCGGGCCGGTCGGCGAGGCGCTCGTCATGACGGCCTTCGGCCTCGCCGTCGCCATTCCGGCCGTGCTGGCCTACAACGTGTTCGGCCGTGTGGTGGGCCGCGTCGAGGCCGAACTCGAAGGCTTCGCGCACGACCTGCTCGGCAGCTTCGGCGAAGCGCCGGCACCCGCCGCACCGCCGCCCGCGCGGCCGATGCCCGTTTAAGGCGCAGCACGCACCATGGCCTTCGGACGCACCTCACTGGGCAGCAGCGCCGCAGGCGGCGGACGGGCCATGGGCGCGGGCGGGCAGCGTCCGCTGTCCGACATCAACGTCACGCCGCTGGTCGACGTGATGCTGGTGCTGCTGGTGATCTTCATCATCACTGCGCCGCTGATGGCCAGCTCGATCAAGCTCGACCTGCCGCAGACCGACGCGGGCCAGCCCAACGACACGCCGAAGTTCGTGAGCCTGTCGGTCGATGCGTCGGGCAAGGTCTTCCTGAACGACAAGCCCGTGACCGATGAAGAGCTGACCGCCCAGCTCGAAAAAGCCGCCGCCGACAGCAAGGACACCGAGGTGCAGTTGCGCGCCGACCAGACCGTGCCCTACGGCAAGGTGGTGGCGCTCATGGGCATCGCGAACAAGGCCGGGTTGAGCCGCATCGGCTTTGTCACCGAGGCCGAGGCGGCCCCCGCCAAACCGCGCTGAGCTTGCGGGCCCGGCCCGCCCGCCTCAGCCGAGCATCACTGGCTTCGTATGCCAGATCTCATGCGCGTACTCCGCGATCGTCCGGTCCGACGAAAACGCCCCCATCCCCGCCACATTGAGGATCGCCATGCGTGTCCACGCCTCCGTGTCGCGGTACAGCGCATCGACCTCGGCCTGCTTTGCGACATAGCTCGCGTAGTCGGCCAGCAGCAGGTAATGGTCGCCCCAGTTCACGAGCGCGTCGTAGATGCCCTGGTAGCGCGCGGGCTCGCCCGGTGAGAACGCGCCGTCGCGAATGGCATCGAGCACGCGCTTGAGTTCGGCGTTCTCCTCGTAGATCTCGCGCGGCTGGTAGCCGCGGGCGCGGATGTCGGCCACCTCGGGCGTGGTGTGGCCGAAGATGAAGATGTTCTCGGGGCCGACGTTCTCGCGCATCTCGACGTTGGCGCCGTCGAGCGTGCCGATGGTGAGCGCGCCGTTGAGCGCGAACTTCATGTTGCCGGTGCCTGACGCTTCCGTGCCCGCGGTGGAAATCTGCTCCGACAGGTCGGCCGCCGGCATGATGATCTCGGCCAGGCTCACGCTGTAGTTCGGCAGGAACACCACCTTCAGCAGCTTGCCCACGCGCGCGTCGGCGTTCACGGTGGCCGCCACGTCGTTGATGAGACGGATCACCTGCTTGGCCATCGCATAGGCCGAGGCCGCCTTGCCGGCGAACACGACCACGCGCGGCACGATGTCGGCCGGCGTGCCGCTGGCCTGCGCATCGAGGATGCGGTGATACCGCGCGATCACGTGCAGCACGTTGAGCAGCTGCCGCTTGTACTCGTGGATGCGCTTGACCTGCACGTCGAACATCGCGTCGGTGTCCAGGTCGAGCTTCAGGTGCTCGCCGACCCAGTTGGCCAGCCGCAGCTTGTTCTCGCGCTTGGCATGGCGAAAGGCGCGCACGAAGGCGGGCTGCGCGACCATCGGGCGCAACGCTTCGAGCTGCGACAGGTCGCGCCGCCAGCCCTTGCCGATGCGCTGGTCGAGCAGCGCGGCCAGCGGCGGGTTGGCCTGCGCGAGCCAGCGGCGCGGCGTGACGCCGTTGGTCTTGTTGTTGAAGCGCTCGGGAAAGATCTTCGCGAAGTCGGCAAAGATCGACTGCTTCATCAGCTCCGAGTGCAACCCCGACACGCCGTTCACCGAATGGCTCGCGAGCACCGCCACGTAGGCCATGCGCACGCGGCGCTCGCCGGTCTCGTCGATCAGCGAGAGGCGGCGCACCAGCTCGACGTCCTGGCCGTGCGTCTGCGTCACGGCGGCCAGGAACTTCGCGTTGATGTCGTACAGGATCTGCAGGTGGCGCGGCAGGATGCGCCCGAGCATCTCGACCGGCCAGGTTTCCAGGGCCTCGTGCATCAGCGTGTGGTTGGTGTAGCTGAACACCTTCTGCGTGTGGCCCCAGGCCACGTCCCACGCCAGGCCGTGCTCGTCGAGCAGCAGGCGCATGAGCTCGGGCACGGCCAGCACCGGGTGCGTGTCGTTCAGGTGGATGCTGACCTTCTCGGACAGCTGGTCGAAGCTCGTGTGGTTGCGCAGGTAGCGCCGCAGCAAATCCTGCACGCTGGCGCTGCAGAAGAAGTACTCCTGGTGCAGCCGCAGTTCGCGGCCCGAGGGCGTGGAGTCGTCGGGGTAGAGCACGCGCGAGACGTTCTCGGAGTGGTTCTTGCTCTCCACCGCCGCCATGTAGTTGCCGCGGTTGAAGGCCGACAGGTCGATCTCCTCGGTGGCGCGCGCCGACCACAGGCGCAAGGTGTTGGTGGCCTGCGTGCCGTAGCCGGGAATGATGGTGTCGTAGGCCACGGCCAGCACGTCGTGCGTGTCGACCCAGTCGGCCGCGCCGTAGGGCGCGTTCTTGCCTTCGCGCTTTTGCACGTGGCCGCCGAAGCGCACGCGGTAGTTCACCTCGGGCCGCTGGAACTCCCACGGGTTGCCGCGCGTGAGCCAGTAGTCGGGCGTTTCGACCTGCTGGCCGTCGACGATGCGCTGGCGGAACATGCCGTACTCGTAGCGGATGCCGTAGCCCATGCCGGGCACGCCGAGCGTGGCCATCGAATCGAGAAAGCAGGCCGCGAGCCGCCCGAGGCCGCCGTTGCCGAGCGCCGCATCGGGCTCGCGCTCGGCCAGCGCCGCCATGTCGACGCCGAAGTCGGCCAGCGCCTCGCGCACGGTGCCGTACAGGTCGACGGCGAGCAGCGCGTTGGTGAAGGTGCGTCCGATGAGGAACTCCATCGAGAGGTAATACACGCGCTTGAGGTCCTGCGCGTAGTTGGCGCGCGTGGTCGTCATCCAGCGCTCGACGAGCTGGTCGCGCACGGCCAGCGCGGTGGCGTGCAGCCAGTCGTCTTGGCTGGCGGCCACGGGGTCCTTGCCGACGGCGTAGATCAGCTTGTTGGCCACCGCGCGCTTGAAGGCGGCAACGTCGCGGTCGGGGTGGTCGTAGGCGAAGTCCTTGATCGTCATGAGGGCGTTCCCGGAGTGGGTGGTGGGGTGTGGGGCGGGGGCTCAGGCCAACGCCCGTTGGTACACATCGATGTACTGTGCGGCTGCCGTGCCCCAGTCGGCCGGGGGGC